>JBBSFA010000707.1:0-2798 GCA_038239185.1 Elainellales cyanobacterium
GTGGACGATGCGATCGTGGTAGTAGAAGCCGTAGCAACCAAAGTGCAGCGGGGCGTGAATCCCTTTCGGGCGGCGATCGAAGCGATGCATGAGCTAACGGGTGCTCTGATCGCCACCTCGCTGGCTTTGATGGCGGTGTTTATCCCAGTCGCCTTTTTCCCTGGAACTACAGGCGCGATCTATCAGCAGTTTGCTTTGACGATCGCCTTTTCGATCGGCGTTTCCACCTTCAATGCGTTGACGTTATCGCCAGCGCTCTCGTCGCTGCTGCTGCGTCCTCAGCAGCAAGGGCGGGGACTGCTGGGCAGGTTTTTTACTGGATTCAACAATAGATTTGACGCGATGCGAAATCGCTACCAGCGATCGCTAGGTTTCTTTTCGAGGATCAAGTACGTCGTTCTGCTGGTGTTTGTCGCTTTGCTGGGAGTCACCTCCTGGGTCTATGGCATCGTGCCCTCTGCTTTTCTGCCCAATGAAGATCAGGGCTATTTTATTACGCTAGTTCAGGCTCCAGAGGGTGTGTCGCTCAATTACACGAAGAAGATTTTGGATCAAGCCTCAGAGACAGTGCGATCGAGTGAAGATGTTGCCTCTAACTTTGCCGTTTCTGGCTTCAGCTTCAGCGGCAATGCGCCTAACCAGGGCATCATGTTTACATTGCTGAAGCCTTGGGAGGATCGCAAAAAAGCGGAGCAGAAGGTCGAGGCATTGATTCAGCAGGCGCAGATGAAATACTTCGGGGATACCAGAGCTAGAATTTTTGCGCTCAATCCGCCGCCGATTCAGGGGCTAGGGAACTTTGGTGGCTTCCAGATGGAAATGCAGGATCGGCGCGGCAACCTGCCGATCGGTGATTTTGTCGGCTACTATACGAAGCTTGCGGCTGCGGGCAACCAAAACCCCAATCTACAAGGCGTATTCAGCACCTATTCTGCCAATACGCCGCAGCTCTTGGTAGAAGTCAACCGCAATCGAGCGAAGTCGCTCAACGTGAAATTGGATGATGTGTTTAACACGCTGCAATCGTTCTTAGGATCACAGTATGTCAACGACTTCAGCCTAGATCAGCGCAACTATCGGGTGTATATCCAGGCAGACCAGCAGTATCGATCGAAGCCAGAGGATATTCAGCAGCTCTATGTCCGTTCCGATCCAGGCACTTCTGGGACACCCCAAATGATTCCGCTGAGCAACCTGGTGACGATTCGCCCGACCACCAGTGCCCAAACGATTACCCACTACAACCTGTATCGATCGATCTCGGTGCAGGGCAATGCAGCTCCTGACAAGAGTTCGGGTCAAGCCTTAGAGACGATGCAGGAACTGGTTCAGCAGATTTTCCCGCCCGGTTTAGGCTTTGAGTGGACGGGTACAGCACTAGAAGAAGTGGGGTCAGGCGGTCAGGCTCCGCGTATTTTCGGGATTGGCTTGCTGCTGGTCTTTCTGGTGCTGGCAGCGCAATACGAAAGCTATGTTGACCCGATTATCATCATGCTGACTGTGCCGCTGGCGGTTTTGGGGGCACTGACGGCGCAACACCTGCGCGGCTTGCCCAACGATGTCTACTGCCAAATTGCGCTGGTGATGCTGATTGGTTTGGCGAGTAAGAACGCTATTCTGATTGTGGAATATGCCAACCAGCTTCGCGAGAAAGGCTTGACGATCGCCGAAGCTGCGATCGAAGCGGCGCAAGAACGACTGCGACCGATTTTGATGACGGCGATCGCTGGATTGGTCGGCTTTTTCCCACTGGCGATCGCCTCTGGAGCTGGAGCCTCTAGCCGTCAGTCTTTGGGCACTGCCCTTTTCGGCGGCTATCTGCTGTCTACGTTCCTAAGTTTGTTTATGGTGCCAGTGCTTTACATCATTATTAAGCAGCTCAACGATCGCTTCTTCCCGCCCAACAAGGAGCGTCAAGCTCAAGAGGAAGAGATTTTGAGGGAGACGCAGATGAGGTAGAGTGCAGGTACTTAGGCGTGGCATAAACAAGGCACAGTCGATCGACTGTGCCTTTCTTGTAATTTGCGCTTTAGCCTGTGCCTAAAGTTGCTTTTTGGGCACTCTGTATATCAGCGAGGTCGGTTAACGATGTAGGAACGATGTAGAGACGATGTAAATCTGAACAACATCAATCCCACTCGGAACCGCTCGTACCATCCGCACATCTATTTTCTGAGTTGAAACGTATTTGGGTGGAGTCGATGTGACTTCAATCCCGCAGTTTCAGATCGCAGTTTCAGATCGCACTGTCAGTTAAAAAGTATATTTTTACTAAAAAATAGAGTACTTAAAAGTCTGCATGAAGACGGTTGCAATCTTTATCGGAATGTTTGACACTACCTCTGTAGAGGTAAGTACAAGAGGCAGTACTCAGTCCCACAACTCTCCTTAGGCAGATCTTTTATGAGAAAAAAAACAGAAGACCGATTTCTGGCAGCGATCGCAGTCTGCGGAGCGCTAGGCGTGATTTTTGGCTGCGCGACCGGACAAGCTGCGGTCAATGAATGTGCCACAACCGACTCTCCTTCTAACTCCTGCTTGCGGCAGGAGCCTTGGCAGACACGGCTGGAAAACATAAGCTTTGGGCTGTTTGCTGGCGTTGGGGGAGCTGTAGGAGCAACCTGGCAAGCTTGGAAAAAGAATGACTGAATCGTAGGTTAATCAAAATAAAAAAGCGGGGTTCGTATCGCGAACCCCGCTTTTTTGCCTATGCTTGAAGAAGTTACTGATCTTGTGGCATGACTCACGATTTTTTTTCAGGAAAGCTTCAGCGTCCGCCGCTCCAGCCCGGCCAGGAA
>JBBSFA010000708.1:0-2795 GCA_038239185.1 Elainellales cyanobacterium
AATATCCTGAGTAAAGACCTAAGCAGAACTGATCATAGGAGAAAGCGCAGAACCACAGAAAGCGATCGCTGAACATTTCTAACTAAATAGTGTTGCGTAATCGACATTTTTTTGCTTTGGATTTTTTGCCCTAGTATTCCCCTAACTTCCCTTTTGCCTGCTTCTATGACTCCTGAGATCACTACGCTGCCACTGATGCACCTGGCATCTGGCGATCGACTCTCGCTACAAGTCTATAAATTCTTAGGCGAAAAGCCGGGACGTAAAGTTTATATTCAATCCAACCTGCACGGTGCTGAGATCACGGGCAACGCCGTCATCCATCAGCTCATTAGCTGGCTGACGACCCTAGAACCCAGTCAGCTTGCCGGAGAAATTTGGCTAGTGCCTGCCTGCAACCCGATCGGCACGAACGATCGCGTCCATCACTCGACTCCGGGACGCTTCAGCTCCCTGGACGGCAAAAACTGGAATCGGATCTTTTGGGAGTACCAGCCTACCACTGCGGAACTCACGGCATTTGCTCAAGCTCACCGGGAGTCCGATCGAGCGGCGATCGAACAAGCCTTTCAGCAGCGCATCCAGGCTGGCTTCGCCCAGGTAGCGGCAGCGCTTCAGTTGCCCAGCTTTGCCCCCTTCAGCGACCATTACCGCGTCCAGCTTCAGTCGCTTTGCCTGGATGCTCATTATCTGATTGACCTGCACACCTCCTCCGCGCAGGGATTGACCTACTTGTACTATTTTCGCGATCGCCAAACCAGCGCCAGACTGTTCATGCTGCCGATCGGCATTTTGCTGAACGAGTACGAAGGGGGCGCGTTCGATGAATCTTTTCTGAAGCCCTGGCTGGCTTTGGAAGACTGCTTTGCTCAGCTCGGTCGTAAGCTCCAGTTCGATCGGGAAGCCTGGACTCTGGAGCTGGGGGCGGCGCTACGGATGGATTCCCAGGCTGCCGATCGCGGCTTTCAGGCGGTCAAGAACTATTTGCTGCAAAAAGGCATTCTGCGGATTCCTGCTACCCCGATGGCAGTGCCCTCGATCGCAGCGATGAAGCTGGTTTCGGTGACTGACCTGAAGAAATACTACGCGCCGATGGGCGGCATGGTACAGAATCGGGTGGCACTCGGCAAAACAGTGGAAGCCAACCAGGTGCTTTACCAGATTCTCAGCTTCAACAAAGAGGGCAAAGCGCCGAGCGTCACAGAAATTTGCGCCGAGCGATCGGGAATTGTTTACGATGTATCGAATAACGATGCGGTCAATCAAGGCGAGTATGTCTTAGGTATCCTATAGGAAGGCGCTTGTGCCGCCTCGACCCTTATTATTCCTCCCTACATGTCTCTCGATTACGCCGACCATCCCCCCATTCCCGTTGCTCCCGCTGGCTTCAAATCTGGCTTTGTGGGAATCATTGGTCGTCCAAACGTCGGCAAATCGACTTTGATGAATCAGCTAGTGGGGCAAAAGATCGCGATTACCTCACCCGTGGCGCAGACAACCCGTAACCGATTGCGCGGTATCCTGACCACCGAGACGGCACAAATTATTTTTGTCGATACACCGGGCATCCACAAGCCACACCACCAGCTCGGACAAGTGCTGGTCAAAAACGCTCGGATTGCGATCGACTCGGTAGATCTGCTGCTGTTTGTTGTCGATGGTACGGCAATGGCAGGCGGCGGCGATCGCTTCATTACTGAAATGCTCCAGCGATCGCAAACGCCGATCGTGCTGGGCATCAACAAAGCCGATCAGCAGTCTGAAAACGCAACGGCGATCGATCAGACCTATCACACCCTTGCCGAGGCGCAAGGCTGGACAACTGCCAAATTTTCGGCATTGACGGGGGAAGGGCTAGAACCTTTGCAAAGCTTGCTGATCGATCGCCTAGATCCAGGCCCTTACTACTACCCGCCCGACCTCGTCACCGACCAGCCGGAGCGCTTCATCATGGGCGAACTGATCCGCGAGCAAATTCTGTTGCAAACCCATGAAGAAGTGCCGCACTCTGTGGCGATCGCGATCGATCGAGTCGAAGAAGATCCCGACATCACGCGCATCCTCGCCACAATTCACGTAGAACGCGACTCGCAGAAAGGAATTCTGATCGGCAAAGGCGGACGGATGTTGAAGGCGATCGGTACGGATGCTCGCCAGCAAATCCAAAAGCTAGTAATGGGCAAGGTCTATCTGGAGCTATTTGTCAAAGTCCAACCCAAATGGCGGCAATCGCGTACCCGATTGGCAGAGTTAGGCTATCGAGTCGAGGAGTAAAGCCTTCGCCATTTAGCTACCCCGATCGATAGAGAGAGGCTGCGCTCAGCTATACCCTTTGGGTAGACGGAACTGCGATTGTATTCATACATACTGTAAATAATCAAATACTTCATGATCTAAGGACACAACTATGAGCAGCAAAGACGTTTCTGATCGCGCTTCTAGTGATAACTACGATAGCCATATCATCCCTGCTGAAACCGCCGCTCGCAAAGAGCGCGAAGGTGAAAACTACAAGCAACATGCTGAATTCACAGATGCAGAACAGCAGGCAGATGAGATCAATACCGATGCTGGCTACACCGTTGACAAAGAAGGATTGGTTAACAACTACGCGGTCGAACCAGAGATGTATTACGAAACTCCTGGCGACCTGAAGGCGCAAGAGCAAGCTTTAGCCGCTGAGCGCGCCGAAGAGCTTGAAGAAGTGAATGAAACAGATGAAACTGGCAAGCTGACGCAAGACGGCGATCAGCGTGGCAAAGGGACAGGCGTAATCTAAAAATCACCGCAACTGG
>JBBSFA010000709.1:0-2794 GCA_038239185.1 Elainellales cyanobacterium
GCAATAAAAATCTGTCGTCGCAAGTTGAGGCTTAAACCGAGTTTGAGCCGCTGGTAGGACTGCTGATTCAGCCCTAAAATTTTCCGGAAGGGGATTTCTGCCACGGGAAGAATGCCATTGAAAGGAAGATGACCCGGAGCCAATCGCCAAAAGCAGGCTAAACGTATGCGCTAAACCTATGCGAAATACGTCCCCTGTCAACTTTGGGTGTGGGCTTTAGCCAGGAAGGTGAAAGTCAAGCGATCTGAATTGAACTCTAATACCTTCAGTGTCTAACCTTGGCGGTCTAAAGTTCCCGCCCCAAGTTTTGCACCCATCCAGAAGGGCAAATGGCTTCGTTGCTATTTCCTTGTTCGGGCGATCGCGATCGAAGTCAGGACAGAAAGCGGGATAAAATGATACGCCCAAAAACTGTACGATTGCCGACAGGATTTTGAGGGGCTTTCGCTGGATAATGGAAACTTTGACTTTGGAAAGAATTACCTAAAGGCTGCATTGCCTTTAGCAAAGGAGTGACGAGATGAAAGCGCAAGATTTAAAGGGAAAAACGATCGCATTTGCCGGTTCTGGCGGGCTGGATAGCTGCACCATTACTCGCTGGCTGGCAGATCAGGGGGTCGAGGTGGTGTGCTTCACGGCGGATTTAGGACAGCCCGACGAAGACGACACCGAAGCGATTCGGCAGCGGATGCTGCTGGCAGGGGTGAAAGACTTTGTGCTGCTGCCTTGCCGGGAAGCGATCGCCAAAATTGGCGTGAGCGTCATCCAATCCCAGGCTTGCTACGAAGGACGCTACTGGAACACCACGGGGATCGCGCGCTGTGTGCTGGCAAAGGCAATGATTCAAGAGATGCAAAAATGCGGACTGACGATCTTTAGCCACGGTGCGACTGGACGCGGCAACGATCAAGTTCGCTTTCAGCTCATTACCAACATGCTGGCTCCAGAGTTTGAAGTCTATGCGCCGTGGCGAGACGAAGAATTTTTGGCGCGCTTCCCCGGTCGCAGCGAAATGATTGACTTCTGCCAAGAGAAAGGGCTTTCGGTCACTGCCTCTAAAGATAAGCCCTATTCCACCGACTCCAATCTGCTGGGTCTGACACATGAGTCCGGGCTGCTGGAATCGCTGACCACACCCGCGCATTTTGTCAAACCGCTCATGGGCTGCTATCCGATCGATGCGCCGGATGCAGCGGAAGAAGTGACGATTCGCTTCGAGCAAGGTCAACCGATCGGGCTGAACGGACAATCGCTCGATTTGGTCAGCCTGTTTGAGCAAACCAATGCGATCGGCGGCAAGCATGGAATCGGCATCGGCACTCATTTGGTGGAGAATCGCTTTGTCGGTATTAAGTCGCGGGGCATTTATGAAAGTCCCGGCGTTGAGATCCTCGGCACTTGCTATGCCTATCTGCTGCAACTGATTCTCGATCGCCGCGCTCGCGAGTTTTTTGATCAGCTCTCGCTGCTGATTGCCAAGCAAATCTACCAGGGCTATTGGTACGATCTGGCAACCCAGATGGCGCTCCAGGCGATCGATCGCACGGCAGCATTAGCGACTGGCACGATCACGGTATCGCTTTACAAAGGCACGATCGCATTTGTCGCAGCCGATCAAGCCCCTCACTCGCTCTACTCTGAAGAGAATGCCTCCATGGAAGGCGTGGGCGACTACAACCACACCGATTCTGAGGGTTTGCTGCGGGTGTTTGGGGTAAGTGCGCGGGTGCTGGCAACGAGTGGACAGGTGAAGCTAGAAAGTTAATGCAAAAAAAGGGGCTTTCACTCTGAAAGCCCCTTTTTTTGCTATGAGTTGATTCGCTGCGAATCAACTATGAGTCCAACTATGAGTCAACGTCGTCGCCGGAAACGGTGCGACCATCATACTCAAGTTCGATCTGATTGCCGTCATCTGAAGCAGAAACGATATTCCAGGTATCCCCCTGGTCATCTTCTACAAAGAGTTCGTCATTTTGATCGGCTTGCACTTCATACTGTTCGCCGTCCGTGAAAAATTCTTCACCGTTTACTACCGTCAGGCTGTCTCCAGCATCTAGTCCAGCGCTGTCGCTATCGCCTTCGGCAACTAGCATCGCGTCGTTGCTGGAAGCGGGAACTGCTGTAAGGGTCGTTGCTTTAGCCGCACCCGTCGTGCTCAACATTAATGCACTAGCCAGAACCAAGGTCAGGTTTCCAAGTCTCATTATAGTTACTGTAAATTTTGCGGGTGAATGAGTTGCGTTGACAGCTCAATGTCAAAAAACAGATCGCGCGAACCGAGCTTTCCGAGTGGATTGAGCTGATTTCAATGCAATCAAACTAACCTTCAAACCAACCAAAGTGAATCCAGAGAACTACTGAGTTCTTTTTGACCTTGCAATTTTGCCTGAACGAAGCTTGACCTGCTACAGCCCTGCCGCCTTTAAAGCTTTCCAAGCGCGAGTTGTGCAAATCTCTGGGGTCAAGTCAGCGATCGCAACCCATTGAATCCCGCGCAAGCCCACCTCTGGTTCATCGCTGTGCAAGGGAGCCGATCGATCGGGAACGGAGCATCGGTAAATAATATTGAGCTGATGCTGGATGTCGCCGTCCCGCCGTTCCACATAGGTCTCCACGATCGTCAGCAGCTCCCCAGCCTGAAAATCGGTGATGCCAGTTTCTTCGCGGATTTCTCGCGCTAGTCCCACCATCAGCGACTCGTGTGGCTCCAAGCCGCCGCCCGGTAGATCCCAGCGATCGGATTCTGGCGGATCGGTTTGGTCGATCAGCAGGACATAGTTTTCATTCACGATCA
>JBBSFA010000710.1:0-2792 GCA_038239185.1 Elainellales cyanobacterium
TCTCTGGCGGACAGCAGCAGCGGGTGGCATTGGCGCGAGCGTTGGTCAATCGTCCGACCGTCGTGCTGCTGGATGAACCGCTGGGGGCATTAGATCTAAAACTGCGGAAAGAAATGCAGGTAGAGCTATCCAGTCTGCACCGCGATCTAGGCGTAACATTCGTGATGGTGACGCATGACCAGGAAGAAGCCCTGAGCCTGTCCGATCGAATCGCCGTGATGAACCAGGGCAAAATTGAGCAAATTGGCAGCCCCAGCGAAATCTATGAGTTCCCTGCTACGCCATTCGTGGCAGATTTTATTGGCGACACCAATCTATTCCAAGGGCATCTGGAAGCGGCTAGCGGCACAGCGCTTCAGGTGATGACCGACAAAGGGCTGAAAATCGTGGCAAAGCCGCCTGCCAACTGGAATAGGACTGATTCCCAAGCGCTATTCATTAGCGTTCGTCCAGAAAAAATTCAGCTAAAACGTAGCGAAGCCGCCCAATATCACTCCAGCGACGATCGCCCCGCCAATCACTACGAGGGCACTTTGCAAAATGTGATGTATTTGGGCACGCACATTCAATATCAAGTGGCTTTGGCGACTGGCGATCGGGTCACGGTGCTTCAACCCAATCGCCCAGAAAGTCGATTAGAGCTAGGTGCGTCCGTTGACATATATTGGGCGGATATAGACTGTTTGGCATTAATAGCTCAAGATTGAGAAGCTCAGGCTTGAGAATGTGCCTCAAAGTAGAACCTGTACCGGAGTGGGTGAATGCCTCCAATCAATCGCAAGCCTCTTTTGAATCGATCGCCGCTTGCTTCTACCCGGCGGCGTTTTTTGCAAACTGCCGCCGCTGCTGTTTCAGGGCTAGCGCTTTCTAACTGTGCTCGTAATCTCTCCAATTCCAATCTAGGGCAGCCTAGCCCTAGTAATAGCCCCAGCAGTCCTGCGGCTAGCCCTAGCGGTAGCCCCGTCGCCAATAAAAAGCTCTACATCTACACTTGGGCAAACTACACCGACGACAAACTGCTGAAGGGGTTCAGGGAGAAGACTGGGATTGAAGTCGTGGTCGATTTGTTTGACTCCAACGAGCAAATGCTGGCAAAAGTTCAAGCGGGCGGCGGAAGTGCCTATAGCCTGATTTACCCGTCTGACTACACGGTGACTGAAATGGTAAAGCAGGGGATGCTGATGCCTTTAGACAAATCTCGCATTCCCTCGCTGGCAGACCTGAAGCCAAAGTGGAAAAGTCCGATCTACGATCCGGGCAATGCCCACAGCGTTCCGACTATTTGGGGCACGACTGGGTTGATCTATGACCCCGCCAAAGTTGGCAAAGCGATCGAAGGCTGGAGCTACATCTGGGACAATCGCAAATCGCTGACGCGCAAGGTCACCTTGTTCGACGATGTGCGGGAAGTGATAGGGGCAACCCTGCGAACCTTGGGCTACTCCTACAACACTGTCAAGCCAGAAGAAATCAAACAAGCCTACGACAAGCTGGTGCAGATTAAACCCACGATCGCCAACTTTTTGACCACTGGATGGGAAGACCAGCTTTCCAGCGGCGATGTGCTGGTGTCAATGGTCTACTCGCAGGATGCGATCGCTTTAATCCAGGAAAAGCCCACTCTCAAGTACATCATCCCTGATACGGGAACCTCAGTCTGGACAGACACGATGGTAATTCCCAAAACTGCGCCCAATCCGGATGCTGCCTATGAGTGGATTAACTACCTGACCCAGCCCGATATTGCCGCCGGACTGGTGGAACGTCTGGGGACTGCGACTCCAAACCAAGCGGCGTTCAATTTACTCCCGTCCAAGCTGCAAAACGACGAGCTACTTTTTCCATCGGATGCCGCCCTCGCCAAATCAGAAGGGGTTGCGCCTATTCCTGAAAAACTGACGAAGCTATATGACCAGTATTGGACAAAACTAACCAGTAGCTAAGCGAAGAAACCCAGTCATTCACCTGCACTACCCATGACCGATTTTCTGCCTCCGATCGAGAGTCGATCGCCTACTCCTTTCTGGCACAAGCTGACAAAGCTGATTGAGCCGCTGGTTTTGCTGGCTCCCTCTGGGCTGTGGCTGCTGCTGTTGCTGGTTGCGCCGACGCTGCTGATTTTAGAGCTGAGCTTGATTCCGGGCTTCCGCGTCGGACAGCCCGCTGCACCTTATGGGATTGGCAACTACCTGGAGGTGTTTCAGCCGATTTATTTGCAGGTGATCCTGCGATCGATCTTTTTCGCCGTGGTTAGCACGATCGCCTGTTTGGCTCTGGGCTTTCCGGTAGCCTATTGGATTGCGGTCATGGCTCCCAAGCGCTGGCAAAATTTAATTCTGGTGGGGTTTGTGCTGCCGCTCTGGACTTCTTCGCTGTTGCGAGCTTATGCCTGGATCACGATTTTACGACCCAGTGGGGTGCTCAATTCGCTGCTGGGGGCGATCGGGCTACCGGGGCAAGACTGGCTGAACCGCAGTCCAGCAGTTTTTATCGGCATGGCATATAGCTTTTTGCCTTACATGGTGCTGATTTTGTACGCCTCGCTGGAGAAGCTGGACAAACGGCTCTTGGAAGCGGCATCAGATTTGGGCGCAAGACCGCCGCAGACCTTTTGGAAAGTGACCGTGCCGCAAACGTTGCCGGGAATCGCAGCGGGCGGCTTACTGGTCTTCATCACCAGTCTGGGGGAGTTTGTGGTGCCGGAGCTGTTGGGCGGCGCGTCTAGCATGACGGTTTCGCGGTTGATTTACAACCAGTTTCTAGGAGCAACGCGCAACTGGGGGCTGGGATCA
>JBBSFA010000711.1:0-2790 GCA_038239185.1 Elainellales cyanobacterium
TAACAAAAGACAAATTTGCTCTCTCAAAAAACCTTCCGGACAGCATAGGGATACAGAGGAAGATTGAAGTGGTAGATGCACCCTAATGAATCCCTGGCGTTTGTCAGGGATTTTTTATTAACTCATCATAGGGTTGAGTAAGACCCAGTGCTTTTATGGAATATGATGCTTCATCTAACACTGCACTGCGATCGACACCCCCAACCGATAGGTCTAAATCTCGCTCTAAAATCTCTTCGTGCTCTTCACGGCACTCATACCTACAGAAACGGCAGATGCTCCCTAGCTGGTTTAGACGCTCTACAGCTCACCACTAACAGCCTAAGACCAAAGCTAATGGCAAAGAAACTTTAACCTAGCCGTAGCACTGAACTGCCAAAGCGCTCATCAGTGAAGTAAGCAAGTTGAATAATGCACCCTGACCCAACTCGTTCATGGTGACCTTGATGGAGTTATCATCAATATGTCTCTATGAAGACGAGTTATTTTGGTATCGTGAGGATACCAAGCACAGCTTAACACGGTTTTTTGTATTGTCTCTGTAAAACATTGTGATTTTTCGTCAGACGATCGCAGGATCTGCCGGATGCCATCAGGTTGAGCTTTTTCGCAGTTGATCGATCGCCTCTAGATAGTCTGGGATTTCTTCCTGTCCGACCCGACAAGCTTCTCGATCGACCGCAATTAAATCTTCGCCCCAAAAGATTTTGCCCAACGCAACGGCTTCCCCTCGATCGGGCTTCCAGTCGCGGCTGATGAACTTGCGATCGCCATCCACCACCGCCCCCTCAAATAAGTGACCGATCGAGAAATAGACATCCTGCAAGACGAGCGGTACTGAAGGGCGATGGAGCTGTCCCCGCGAATTTGGACTTCTGGCTTTGTAATGGGCGCGAGGAAACAATCCGTATAGATTTTTCAGCGAGGCAGAAATCAGGGGTTGCCCTTTGAGCTGGGTGCGCTTGAACGCTGACACGCTGATCCGACAATCGACCGTTTCCAGCAGCGCGGGAGCCAGCATCGACTGAAATCGGACGGGCTGGGGCGATCGATTGGGATAGTCTTTGAGCGGCAATGTGTCTGCATCCAAAAGCTGCATTCCCGGATCGAGCAGCTTGTCCAGCCCATTGCGGCTGGCGATCGTGCTTAAATTGACGGGAGAACAGACCCCTTCTACAATCAAAATTTCTGCATCAGAACTGGCTTGCCGCAGCCCTCGCAGGACCGCTGCTAAAACGCCCATGCTCACGGTTACAGGGGGCGCAACCGGATAGCCCAAGTTGGGTTTTACCAAAATGCGGCGAGCGTTTCTGGCAGCAATTGGCGGTACATAAGTGAACTGTGTCGTGAACTGTTCAGTTGATACAATCTGAACTGAGTCTTGAACTGAAACAGACATAAATAAGTAGACAGAGTAATTACGCAACTTGTTAAGCCTAGATCCCCAGATTCTTCGAGAATCTGGGG
Organism: Elainellales cyanobacterium; assembly: GCA_038239185.1. GTDB lineage: Bacteria > Cyanobacteriota > Cyanobacteriia > Elainellales > Elainellaceae > FACHB-886. Next base: position 1,468 of record JBBSFA010000711.1, read on the forward strand.
ATCTGAATCTCGGCAGTTTTTTATGTCTACCTACTTATAGCTTAATCACAAAAGAGCGCTAGCCTAGCGCGCAGATTATTCAGGCTTTGCCAGCACTCGCTCCGCGACTTTATCGGGCACTTCTTGCAAATAATCGAACTTCCAGCGGAATGTGCCCACGCCGAGGGTGAGCGATCGCAGTTCCACAATGAAGTTCTGCATCTCCGCCTGCGGTAGGTGAGCCTGCACTTCATCCCAGCCGCGCCAGTTTGGCTTCGCTTCGTAGCCTAGCACCTGTCCTCGGTGTCCATTGATCAGCCGCAGCACGTTGGCGGTGAAATTCACGGGCACAGATACAGACACTAACAGAATCGGCTCTAGCAGGCTGGGTTGGCATTTTGCCATGCCTTCCTGCATTGCCAGCCGCGCTGCCTGCTTGAAGGCTTGCTCTGAGCTATCGACCGCGTGATAGGAGCCGTTAGTCAGTGTCACCGCTACATCTACGATCGGGAATCCTAGCGGACCTTGATGCAGATATTCCCGTATCCCCATCTCTACGCCTGGAATATACTGGCGCGGAACTGAGCCGCCCACAATCTTTTCATCAAAGCTGAATCCCATGCCGCGCGGCATCGGCTTGATGTCCAGATAGACATCTCCAAACTGTCCGTGTCCTCCGGTTTGGCGCTTGTAGCGACCGTGAATCGAGCTGGCATCGTGGCGAATCGTTTCCTTGTAGGGAATTTGCGGCACATGCGTCACCATCGGCAACCCGTATTTGCGGCGCAGGCGATCGAGCGCCACTTGCAGGTGAATTTCGCCCTGACCCCACAAAATGATTTCATGCGTATCGCCATGCTGCTCCCAATGCAGCGATCGATCTTCCTCAATTAGCTTCGCCAAAGCGCTGCTCAGTTTCACCTCATCGCTGCGCTTTTCTGGCATGATCGCCAGCGCATAAACTGGTTCCATCCGTTCAGCGCGGGCAGCATATCCACCCACTCTGCATCCAGACTTAGCGTATCCCCGGTTTTGATGCCTTCCATCCGAGCTAGGGCAACGATCGAGCCAGCGGCAGCAGCGGTTAGACTCTGCTGTTGTTGTCCACAGAGCCGATACATTGCACCTGCCCGCACTCCATTCAATATCATATTATCGGTGAGCACACCCTGCCACACCCGCACCAGCGAGAGTTTTCCCCCTTGAGGCGTACAGTAGGTTTTCAAGACTTGAGCTAGCGGCACTGCGTCTGAAATTCCAGATTTTGAGTCAAGCAATATGCCGCGCCGTTCTATGGTCACAGATGGTTCTGGAGCTTCTTTCAGCAGCGCTTCCAGCAGCGGA
>JBBSFA010000712.1:0-2784 GCA_038239185.1 Elainellales cyanobacterium
ATGCGTCAGAAGAAATAGAAAAACGGAAAATTCCTATCTCCCTTGTAGAAGTTGTTTTAGAAAATCCACAGCAAACGTTGCAACAAGATGAAGAAATTACAGTTTATCAATCTCAACTCGACTTTGGCACAGACAAACTTTACTTACTTCGAGTTTTCATCAATATAACCATCGATCCCGCAGTTGTTATAACGGTTTATCGAACGAGCCAGATTAAAAAACATTGGAGGAACCCATGAAAATCAAATATGACCCTGAAGTGGATGTGATTCGGATAACGCTCAAGGATGTGGAGATTGAAGAAAGCGATGAAGAAACTCCTGGCATTATCTTAGACTTCGACTCTAGTGGTAATGTCGTTGGTATTGAGATTCTTCAGGCTTCCAAACGCATTGATAACCCACAAGCCATTGAATATAAAATTAGTCATTCAGCGATCGCTTCTTAGCACGATAGTATGGAAAATCTACGGATGAGCGATCGCGTCCTTGCCCGCCACTACGACTTCACCGATGAAGAACTCGACTTCATCATCAACTACGACATCAAATACCGCATGGGCAGAGACGCAGGAGGTGATAACTCTTGAGTAAATTTGAAATTCTCACGCCCCTCAACTTCACTGTTCGCACTTCAGAAGAATACTGGGATAAGCTAATCGTCAAACATCCCGACATCGCTGATCTCGAAATAGAAATTCAACAAGCCCTAGCTAGCCCTGATGAAATTCGCCGTAGTAGCCGCGATCCTAACGTGCTGTTGTTCTATCTCGTTCTTAAAGAAAGACGCTGGGTAGTTGCCGTTGCTCGCCGCTTAAATGGCGATGGATTTCTAATCACAGCTTACCAAACCGATGCAATCAAAGAAGGAGAAACCCTATGTCACAAGTAAAAATCTACTATGAACCAGAGATGGAACTATTAACTGTTTTCTGGCAACCTCCTCGCAAAAATCAGATCGCCACCGAACTCGGCGATGGGGTTATTTTGATCAAAGATGAAACGACGGGTGAACCAATCGGGATGGAACTTCTGTCTTATCGCCCTAGTGATAATCGCTTTGATGCCGTCAGCGTCGAAATGGGTCGGCTGGCAGGAATTTCATGATCGCGTGCTTGCCCAACACTACGGCTTCACCGACGAAGAACTCGACTTCATCATCAACTACGACATCAAATACCGCATGGGACGCGATTCAGGAGGTGATGACTGATGACTACACTGCAACTAAACTCTAGACTGCAATCCCGACTTGGTATTACTCCAGAACAACTTGCCGAATTGTGTCAGCGGTGGCAAGTAGCTGAACTGGCTCTGTTTGGGTCAGTTCTACGAGATGACTTCTCCCCTGATAGCGATATTGATGTGCTGGTTTCCTACCAACCCACCGCCAAACGGGGGCTTTTTGAAAAAATCAGAATGCAAGAAGAACTTTCATCTCTTCTGCATCGTGATGTCGATTTAGTCAGCAAAACAGCCATTGAAAAAAGCCATAACTGGCTACGGCGCAAAAATATTCTTGATTCTGCTGAGGTAATCTATGGCGCGTGATCAAGAAGCCTTAATCGATATTGTAGAAGCTATCAAACTCATTCTTCGATATGTTGAAGGAGTGAATGTTGACATCCTAGCTGCCAACATCGAAAAGCAGGATGCGATCTTGCGGCGCATCACCATTATTGGCGAAGCAACCAAACGCCTCTCAAAAGACTTTAGAGAACTGCATCCCACCATTCCCTGGAAAGAAATTGCAGGAATGCGAGATGTTATTACCCATGATTATGATGAAGTCGATCTCGATGAAGTATGGACAGTCATCAACGAAAACTTACCTCATACCATTTTTATATGAAGCTACACATAATTAAAAGGCTCGAAAAGCTCCTGAATCAAAGGTTTCAGCTCTCAATGATTTGTGCAGCTTCACAGTAAATTGGTATCAACTACTGGCTTATATTGAGCCTTTAACTTTGCCCGAAAGATAATTGATTTGCCATGTCTGTCCCCACCCTTGATTTACGAAGCATAACATTCAAGGATTTGACCTATCCTGCTCCACTTAAAACATGTCGAGCATTCAAATCAGCACCAATTCTGAATGCGATCGGCAATTTCAGCCTACTTCAAAAACCTGCGATCGCCCTTTTCTGCTCCAAGCAATGTCCCGGTGACCTCATCCTCAAAACCTACGACCTCGCTCAAGCCCTACGAGAGACAGTAATTCCTGTCATTAGCGGTTTCCACACCCCGATCGAACAAGACTGCCTCAAAATTCTGCTACGTGGCACCCAACTAATCATCCACTGCCCTGCCCGCAGCCTCCACAACATGCGCCTTTCCCCAGAGCAAAAGCAGGCGATCGGCGAAAATCGCTTACTGCTAATCTCGCCCTTTAGCGCTACCTATCCCCGCGTAACGGCTGAATTAGCTGAAAAAAGGAATGAAATGATTGGGGCGTTCTCCCACACCATCTTTATTGCCTACGCTGCCCCTAACAGCAAAACCCTAGTTTTTGCCCAAAGCCTGATTGCGGCAGGAAAACCCGTAGTTACCTTTGCTAGCTCTAGCAACCCATTGTTACAAGAACAAGGTATTGCTGGTTTGGGTATAGATGAGATCGTGCAAAGCTGCATAGATACTCAAACATCACACACCCAAAAAGCTGCAAGCATTGACAATGAGAGATAATGTTTATTCAGCCCTACATTGGGTAAGCGATCGCGGCACAATCGGGTCGAGGAGGGTGTTTCTCCCTCCCCTCCCACACCACCCATCATGCGGGTCC
>JBBSFA010000713.1:0-2784 GCA_038239185.1 Elainellales cyanobacterium
CCAGAAATCTCCAGCGCAGCGATCGCCACCTGCGAGGAGTCGATCGGCAGTTCAGACCGGGCGATCGCGACTCGCTGCCGCTCTGCTTGCGGATAGCCGCCCCACGGCAAGTAGGCAACATCGGTCAGCCGTCCAAACATCTGCTGGACTGCCATTAACTCTGGTGGCGACAAAAAATCGGTGCAAACTATCTCCCAGGTTTTGATTGCCTGCTCAGCTTGATCAACGACCCTTGCAGCCGCTTCTCGTTCTTCAATTCCTTTTAGTAACTCTTCGCGTGGCAGCATGACCTTCCCGCAGCGTAACCTTCTTTCATCTATCAGCCATCCTAACAGTAGAGCAATTTTTCTGCTCTATCTAAGCTTTAAGGAGAAACCGCTAGAATGTTTGTGGCAATTCGCTGTGCAACCTCTTTATTTTTCCAGTAGCTCCCATGAGCACTGCCACCATTTGCCAAAGCTAAAAACGTCTGTCGGATGGGAGGAGCTTGAGCGATGAACTCCCAGAGTCCAGAGCCGCGAGTGAGAATATCTTCCACCTGAACATAGCGATCGGAGCCATCAATCAATTTAGCAATCACTTTTTCAAGCGACCAGGCAATCGGATCGCCCGGATGAATGAAATTGAGCCAAGGCAATTTTTGATTACCGCGACTCAGGTTCTTTAACAGATCCTCTAACCCAGGGCTGATATCGTGCGTACTTTGGTCGTTCGCGTTTCTGCCACTAATCGTAATCAGGCTAAACAACGCGATCGGAGAACCCATTGTTTGGATACTTGCCAACCGAATTCCTTGTTTGGGACTTTCTCCAATCCCATAAAGTCGATCTCGGATATCCTTGACGCTCTGATGACCGGGAATTTGTGGATCATCCCAGCGGCTAGCAAACAGAATGTCGAACAAGATAACGGTTCCCCAACTGTGAGTCACTAGATGTAGGCGATCGTCTGGTTCATAGTTCGCCAGACCTCTGAAGGCTTGCTCTTTGAGTTGATTGGCTGCCATTGATCCAATCAGGCGACTAATGTAAAGTCCTGCATCTCCGACAAATTGCAAGAGTTGGCGCTCGCGAAACTCCTGAAACCAGAGTTGGTTCCATTGAGACGAACCTTGTAGGCTTTCTAGCAGTTCTTTTAAGGCTGCGCGGTTCACATCACCCCAATAAAGTGGAACTTTGATGCAGCGACGAGTAGGAGATTTCTGCTGGACTATCTCATCCACCAATTTAAATAAATCATCAGCGTAGGTATAAATCTGATTCCTTTCATTTTCCAGTGATTCTCGGACACTCACACCATGCAGAAAGAGCACATAATCTTTTGCCATAGTTAATTTTCCTGCCTGAATCGAGATTATGGAACATCGGTTCTAGGAGATTCCTGAAGACATTTTATCAAATTCCGATTTCAGCAAGACTTCATCCTGCGGTTGCCACTGGCTCGGCACAGAAATCAGCGAAAAGTAGGGAACCGCTGCCGGATCGACCTCAGCCAAGGGCACAATTCGCTGATTCAGCATCGTTGCCCGCTCGATATACCGCGCCCTTTCAGCTAATCCCAACTGCTGAAGCACGCCGTAGACCTTCGCAAAATGTCTGCCCAGCTTCAAAATTACCGCTGCATCCGCGATCGCCAACCGCTCCGCCAAAATCTCTGCGGGTAGAATGGCTGGAATCACCATAAAAACATCATTACGATAAGTCAGCGGTGTTCTTAGCATTGAGGCATTTGCCATCACGCTAGATACGCCAGGAATCACTTCGGTGGGAAAGCGATCGCTCAGCCGCGTGAACAGATACATGAACGTACCGTAGAAAAATGGATCGCCCTCACACAGCACCACTACATCCCGTCCTGCCTGAAGATGCTGCGCCAAAATTTCGGCAGCTTTGTTGTAGTAAGGCTGAGAAGATTGCTCTAGCTTAAACGGATACCACAGCGGCACTTCGATCTGGTCGCCCCGCAGGAAGTCTGCCACGATCGATCGCGACAAACTTTTGCCTCCATCGGAGACAGGATAAGCCACCACAGGTGCAGCTTGCAGTAGCCGCAACGCTTTTAAAGTCAGCAACTCTGGGTCGCCTGGACCTACGCCAATTCCATAAAGCCGTCCGATCGCGGGTTTGTCCTGATTGATTTGGGTATCTAGATGGGTCATTGAGTCATTCCTGCTTTAAAACAACTTTTGCGGTTATAGTTCATCTTCTTTCGCCAAGGCATTGACCGCCGCCGCTGCCATAGCGCTGCCGCCGCGCCGCCCATGCAGCACGATAAACGGCACACCTCGGCTATCTGCCGCCAATGCCGCTTTCGACTCTGCTGCGCCCACAAACCCCACCGGGAATCCTAAAATCAGTGCGGGTTTGACTGCGCCTGCATCCAGCAGTTCCAGCAGCCGAAACAGAGCAGTGGGAGCATTGCCGATCGCCACCACTGCTCCGCTCAGATGAGGAGTCCACAGTTCCAGAGCCGCTGCCGATCGCGTATTGCCCAACTGCTTCGCTAGATCTGGAACCTCTGGGGCATTCAGCGTGCAAATCACCGGATTATTCGCAGGTAATCGCGATCGAGTAATCCCCGCTGCCACCATTTGCGAATCACAGAGGATCGGACAGCCTGCCATTAAAGCGGCACGTCCCAGCTTGCATGCATTCGCAGAAGCCTCCAGATCGTTGGGAATATCGGTCATGCCGCAGGTATGGATCAGCCGCACCGCCACTGAAACTAAGTCGATTGGCAACTGCTGTAAATTCGCCTCTGCGCGAATCATCGCGAACGAATGGC
>JBBSFA010000714.1:0-2783 GCA_038239185.1 Elainellales cyanobacterium
CATTCGGGATGCCAGCAGCATAAGGCAGAACACCAGCCAAAACGCCCAGAGTGCTACCTTTAGCTCCAAAGTCGCGGAACGCCAACGTGGCTTGGTAGCTCCAGATATCGTAGTCGCCTACGCCAATCCGACGAATCGGCACATAAGCCAGACCGCCACCGATTTCAATGGAGCCAAACTTGAAGTTGACCTGACCCCCGTAGGTATTTGCGATTTCTGCATCTCCAGCACCAGACAATCCACCAAAGCCGCCAGAGCTGTAGCCGTTTGCATAGGTGAGGGCAGCGTCAACAAAGTCGCTCAGGTAGGTCAACTGAGCAATGGCACCGTAGTCGCCATTGAACAAACCGCTGCCTGGAGACGAGTTACCTGGCTCAGCAGCACTGTAGCCTAAGTCAATGCTCAGCCCTTTGGAAAGCTGGAAGATCACCCCTGCACCTGCATCACCAGGGATGTAGTTGTACTGCGGGGGAGCACCAAAGCTGGTCAAAGAACCGCCGCCGTCATCGTCAAACGGGCTGATCGAGCTAGTAACCCAGTCAGAGTCCGACATGCCTTGAGCACCCAGCGTGACTTGGATGCGATCGCCCACGGGGAAGGTGTAGAACAACTTCTGGAGGGTGACATTGTTATTCGGACCGCTGCCTTGAGCATCGCTGCTGAATTTCCAACTCAGGTTGGAAGTACCGCCACCAAAGCTGCTGAGTGTGTTGAAATCTCTAGCTTGTAGACGAGCGCGCAGTAAATCCTGACCGGTGAAGCTAGTATCAAAGTTCAAGCGAACTCGGTAGCCCGCGATCGTCTGATCGTCAACAAAGTTGTTGGATTGATCAATTGGAATCCCTACAGCGAAGATCGTTTCGCCCTTCAGCTTAGTTGTGGTGGAGAACTGATGTGCTTCCAGTTCAGCAGTCCGAGCTTCCAGCGAATCGACTCGACCGCGCAGGGTTGCCAATTCAGCAGCAAACTCTTCTTGCAGGCGTTGCAGCGTTGCTAGGTCTTCCTTGGTTGCCAAGTCTGCGGTGCTGGAGGCAATCAGTTCACTGATGCGATCCATGCAGGCGTTCAAACCTGCTGCAAATTCATAGCGGGTCAGCGCACGGCTACCTTTGTAGGTGCTGTCGGGATAGCCCACAATACAGCCGTAGCGCTCAACCAAGGACTGAAGCGCTTGGAAGGCCCAGTCGGTTGGCTGGACATCAGATAGCTGCGAGATGGATGTCACCTGAGACATCGACTGAGAACCGTTGCTGTACTGGGAGATTTGATCCAGTGAAGAAACGTTCGACATCGCGCTAGGTGCAGCTTGAGTCGGTGCAGCTTGGGCAATCTGAACCGGTGCAGCAACAGGAGCAACTGGCTGAACTGCGGTCTCAACTTTAGGAGCCGCTTGAGCAGGAGCGACTGGCTGAGCTGCGGTCTCGAAGCTAGGCAAAGAAGTCGTCGATGCTTGAGTAGGAGCGGCGCTGATCCGAACAGGCGCAGCTTCTGTAGAAGTCGGTGCAGCAGGCACGGCGCTTGTTGCTACAGTGCTCAACGAAATAGAACCTGCTGTTGTAGCGCTGATGCTGGGTGTTCCCAGACTGGATGCCGATGCGACCTCATTCAGGAGAGCGTCTACATCTGCGCTATGCTGCGCTTCTGCGGCGATCGCAGAAGACGACACGATCATTGCTGCGCCCAACAGAGCAGGCGTAGCCAACAAAGATTTCCAAAAAAGCTTGGATGACATAAATTTAGTTCCTCACACCTCAACCTAGTGGTTTACTATTTCAAAACCCGGTTTATGCATTATAAACCCTGATTTTCCGTTCTATCAAGACCTGGAGAATTAGTATTCCTGAAAACCAACCGACGAGAGCTTATTAGCTCTTTGATTTACGGCTCATTGATATCCATTGACGCAGCTTGTGCGGGGATGTTCCTAAGGTAATGAGCTTCACTTTAGAGGGCTTTGACTTTAGGCTCCCCTTAATTAAAGCGCTTTAAAAAACTATCCGCTCTCACAGTGTGGCAATCTGGAAAAGTGTCCATCTGCCAAATTGTAAGAGCGGTGTAGCGGGTCTTCAGGTTAAAACTAGACTGCCAAGAGGAAATCTAGACTGTAAAATTCTTCAAACACCAAGGTTCAAATAATCTTTCAGTTTCTAGAGAACAGCCCTGGCGCACAGCCAGCTGACTTCAACCTGACGACCCATACATTTACTACCACTATCTTGCATGGGCATCACCTCCTTAATTCCTAAACGGTATTTGCCTTGAGATGCAGAGCCTTAGCTCTGGGTGCTTCCACCTGTTTGCAGCATAACATAGGCTTTCCGAAATTGGGTTCTCTAAAATTGAGTTTGATTAAAATTTCGCGAACCTTAAAAAGCCCCCCTGACCGAAGTTAAGGAGGCTTTGAAAAATATCTGCTTTAAGCAAATATCAAGGATTCACCTGAGTTAGAGAGCGTTACCGCGTGGGAGTACCTCTTCAGGGAATGTAAAGTGTTCGTGTGGCTGGTCAGCAGGCGCAAGCCAAGCGCGGATGCCCTCGTTGAGCAAGATGTTCTTGGTGTAGAACGTCTCAAACTCTGGGTCTTCCGCAGCGCGCAATTCCTGTGACACAAAGTCATATGCCCGCAGGTTCAGTGCCAAACCCACAATGCCGATCGATGCCATCCACAAGCCTGTGACGGGCACAAACAGCATGAAGAAGTGCAGCCACCGCTTGTTGGAGAAGGCAATGCCGAAGATCTGCGACCAGAATCGGTTTGCCGTCACCATTGAGTAGGTTTCTTC
>JBBSFA010000715.1:0-2780 GCA_038239185.1 Elainellales cyanobacterium
GCCATGACATTCGTATCGACATAGACGGGATACACTGGATCGGTGACGGCGATCGTATTGTCATCTCCAAAAATATCTAGAATATTGCCGCAGTCACACTTGGAACCATCGGAAATGAAGATCTCGGAGGCATCGATCGCGCAGCCGCGAGCCTGGAAATCATGCTGGGCAATTTTTTGGCGCAGCCACTCGTAGCCCTGTTCCGGACCATAGCCTTTAAACGTGCTGCGATCGCCCATGTCTTCTACCGCTTGAATCATTGCGGTGCGACAGGCTTCCGGCAAAGGCTCAGTGACATCGCCAATCCCCAATCGAATGATCGGTGCATCAGGATTGGCTTGGGCGAAAGCGTTGACGCGGCGGGCAATTTCGGGGAAAAGATAGCCCGCTTTCAGTTTCAGGTAGTTGTCGTTGATCGTTGCCATGTGTGAGTTGTGCTCTGAATTCCGGTGAACTCCGGCGGTACGTCACACAGTTTAGCGCCAAGAATCGCGAATTTAGTAGAACTCAAGGTTTTGTTTAAGGCGTGTTTCTAGGAATCAGCAGATCAACTAACCCATCGACTAGGCGATCGCCCCGCCCCATTAAAACCCTCTGCAATAGACTTGACGAAGCGATCGCAATATCATACTCTAATTTCTTAAGCGCTCTTTTTTTATACCAGACGCGCTTAACTCCCAGACAACCTAGTCGCGGCTCTGAGCCGCGCTACCTATCGACTGTAATCACCAGGCGATAGGCAGCTAACCGCAAACTGCGTTATCAGTTTGGAGGCTTTGGGGATTGTACCCCTTTCAGCCACCCTCTGTCATGCCAACGCGGGGTGGCTAGGTTTTTGGGTTTCCTCCCTAAAACCTCAGGAGAATATCCCCATGCGTAATTTTCAAAGTGCCAGATCAGAGGCTTCCCTCAGTCCCGACTCCGACGATCGCCTGCGTGATCTGCTCTCTCCCTTGAATCTGCCCGCCTTACCCACAGGCGGCTCAAAAGTGCGACTGATCGCGATCGGCGATCGGACATCTGTCACCGATTTAATCAATTCCCTGCACCCTTGCAGCATCGAAGTGCCGATGTGGAGTCCTGCACAGCCGATTCCTAATACGGATGAAGTGGTGCGGATTTATAGCCGGAATCGATCGGTTTAGGGTTGGGGCGATCGGGGGAGTTTGGGGTAGGGTGCGATCGCTTCAGACTCCCTGATTGCTCGTTGGTAAATTGGGCAGGAGCGACTTATTTAGCGATCGAGCGGACTTTGAACACCACATCCGCCTCGGTTCAAAACGTGCGTGTAAATCATCGTCGTCTTTATATCCTTGTGCCCCAGTAACTCCTGAATCGTGCGGATGTCATACCCACTTTCCAGTAGATGCGTTGCAAAGCTATGTCGAAAGGTGTGGCATCCCACCCGCTTGGGTATCTTTGCTCCCCGCACTGCTTGCTTAACCGCTTTTTGCACACTGCTCTCATGCAGATGATGCCGACACATCAATTCGCCACGCGGATCTTTAGCAATTTGACTGGAGGGGAAGACAAACTGCCAGACCCAGTCTCGATTCGCATTGGGGTACTTGCGATCTAATGCATAGGGCAACGACACAGCGCCAAAGCCCCGCCCTAAGTCTTGCTGATGTTGCCGCTGAACATGCACCAGATGATCGCGAAGTTCCTCTGTAACGCTGTTCGGTAGCATAGTGACACGGCTTTTACTGCCCTTGCCATCTCGCACCAGAATCTGATGTTGAGCAAAATCGACATCCTTGACCCGCAAACGCAACCCTTCGCACAACCGCAAGCCACCCCCATAAAGCAATTTCACTACCAACTGCTGGACACCGCCGATGTTTTGAATGACTTTCTTTGCTTCTTGTGGGGTCAGAACCGTGGGGAGATATTGGGTGCGTTTTGCCCGAATCGCATTGACCTCAGCCACCTCCAAGTTCAACACCTCTCGGTACAGAAATAGAATGGCGTTGAGCGCCTGATTCTGAGTGGAAGCAGCGACCTGCTGTTGGACTGCCAGATCGGTTAGAAATGACTCAATCTCTGCTCGCCCCATCTCACGCGGATGCCGCTTTTCATGGAAGAGGATAAAGCGCCTCACCCATTGCACGTAGGTTTCTTCCGTCCGGTAGGCATAATGCTTGAGCCTGATCACTTCACGCATTTGATCTAAGAGCTTTTTGGGGCGAGGTTTCATAACCATGCAGTCACAACGAGGTATGTATCTGATGATACCCGTAGTGCCAACCGTACACATCTGAAGATATGCTGAAACTTTCCTCAGATCCACCTCGGTCGGCGTATTATGAAGAAGCTTTCCTCAGATCCACCTGATTTGGGAGGATCGCAAGAAAAAAACTACCTATCCACCTGTTTTGGGGTGGATCTGAGGAAAAATTCTCTCTAATAACAAGTTAGACCGCAAGTTCCTCTGTTAGGGCGTGCTTGAAACGCTATCTGTGGGTTGCGATGCTCAAGTAGTGGCAAATTGTATATTGGGCGTGGTTAGGAAATTGTTGCTATAGTGGCGATGCCAAGCTGCTTTAAGGCTGTTTGCTGTAATAGTCTTGTCCTCTAGATGTGATTTATGCAGCCCTGGATGAAGTCCTACTAAAACCTTTAAGTTGTTCCATAGTCCATATAGTCTCATTACTTAATCTTTAAAGATTGGGCGTTGCTGAATCTGGCTATGAAACAATTTCTGAAAGCCTTGTGGCTCTGTCCAAAATCCAATGAAATCATAGTGTCATTCAGCAACGCCAAAGATTGTTAGGTTATAC
>JBBSFA010000716.1:0-2779 GCA_038239185.1 Elainellales cyanobacterium
AAACTGATTGGGCAAAGATGCCCTTATTCTAGAAATTCTATGAACCAAATGGCGATCGAGACAGATATTTTTGCTTGATGTAAAACAAGTCCAGGTTTTTATAAAAAATCTGTAAAGCTGCCTATCGGTAGAGTGCCCATTGTGGTCGCGGCAACAACAGGCGATCGCAGACAAAAAAACCCAGCGAAACTGAATTGCTGAGGTTTTTGTAGGTTGAAAATTTCTGCTTAGTAATCTCTAGGGCGGTTCGGCTCGTCTGGATAGTCGATCGGCTGATAGTCCACATAATCCGTGCTGCTGGAATCCCGACGACGAGCCGAGGGATCAGATGGGCGGCGTGGACGGTTGGACACTCGATCTTCTCTCGCACCCGGACGAGAGACATTTGGGCTGCTGCCCCATTCATCGCGATCGCCACCGCTTGGCTCATCCCCCCAATCGTTGCGGCTTTCGGAGCGGTCGGATGGCAGGGGACGAGAGGAGCGGGGGCGGCGAGTCCGATCGTCGCCAGCATCAGAGCGACTGCTGCGGCTGGAAGGACGGCGGCTGTCTTCGTATCGATCGGGTTCGTCAGCGCGATCGTCGCGAGAGCCACGAATCCGACGGGTGACTGTGGAACTATTGCGATCGAGCGGCGCGAAGTCATCCAACTCGGCGCGGTAGACTTTGCTGACGGGGCGATCGTCATCCACGGTGGGCGTGTTGCGCTTGGCTTGCTCGGTCGCGATTCCGCGCAGACGCAAAGCTTCTACGGCGAACCAGATCGTCGTTCCGGTCAGCATGAGCTGCCCAAACTGCAAAATGGGGTCTTGCCGCCAGCCGTTAAAAAACAAAATACCGCCGCAGACAAGCGCCACCACAGACAAAGCAATGTCGTAATCTCTGGCTAAAGCCGGACGCACCGCACGCAAAAAATATAGCCCAACTCCGGACAGGGCAAGGACGATGCCCACAAGGCTGCTCCAGCCGAATCCCACATTTACCATGACCGTTCTCCGTTATCTGTCCTTATGATAGCGATTGTCTAACTGAAAACCTAAACAAAAAGATGGATTAGAAGGAGAGTTGCTCATTCTCCTTCTATCCACCCTCTAATCTATCTATGCCCTGATTGACCTATCAATTTCACTAGACAGTTGACTAGGAGCGCTGAATTTTATCCTTTTGGCTGATGAAAATGAGTCCTACGATGATGGGGATTACCACGATCGCGGTGCCTGCCAGCAGACTGTAAAAGAAGTTGACTAAAGACGGTGTCATAGAATTTTGCCCTTGTAAGCGTTATGGCGACTTCTGTATTAACAATCTTATCGGTCTATTAATCCTTTGAGAAGTCGTAGCTCTATAGAAATTTTGAATCAATCAGCTTCGCAGGTATCTTTGACCGCAAATTCAACGCTAAAATTATGAGGAGATTAGTTACAAATCGAAATGGATCTAACCGCGATCGCCCCCATAACCCTCTCCATCCTGCTCGGACTGATGGTGCTGCTGTTCATCTTCCGCATTGTCCTGACCTGGTATCCGCAGGTTGACCTCGATCGGATGCCTTTCAAGCTCATCGCTGCCCCGACTGAGCCGCTTTTAGTTCCTTTGCGAAAAATCGTTTCTCCGATCGGTGGGGTTGATATTACGCCAATTATTTGGGTGGGAATTTTCAGCCTGCTGAGAGAAATTTTGCTGGGGCAACAGGGACTCTTGACCATGATGAGCCGAGTTCCTTAGTCAGCCTGCAATTCTGCCCAGCGGGTTTGCAAATCTGCGATCGAGAAAATCGACTGGAAGACTAGACCTTGCTGTTCATAAAGTTCTGCACCGCCCTGGAGTCGATCGACCAGCGCGATAATTTCTTTGATTGCATAGCCTGCCTGCCGTAACCGCTCCACTGCTTGGAGGGCAGATTGCCCAGTGGTGACGACATCTTCTAAGACCACGACAGCGCTATTGGGCGGCAGCGTCAATCCTTCAATATAGGCTTGGGTTCCATGCCCTTTCGCCTCTTTACGCACAATCAAGGGGGCGATCGATCGTCCTTCGTAGGCGGCAACCACACTCGTTGCTGTCACCATCGGGTCAGCGCCTAACGTCAGTCCGGCAACGGCTTGGGTAGCTTCTGGCAGCATCGACAGCAGGAGGCGACCGATCGCAACACCGCCTTGGGGATGCAAAGTCACCTGCTTGCCGTTGATGTAGTAGTTGCTGCGTTGCCCGGATGACAAGACAAAATCGCCTTCCTTATAGGCAACCTGGCAAAACAGGTCTAGTAAGGCTTGGTGTAAAGTTGCCAAATCGGTTTGAACCACAAATCCGGGCTGAGCGATGGAAGCTGACATGGAAGGGTTGATGAATGAAGGATCGTGCCAATCCTTATGATAGACCTTATGATGAGTTAGAACTTTGTTAGAACTTGCACAAGGCTAGCATGAAGTAATTTGCGCTTCGTTTCTGGCGGCAGATGGGTCGATCGGGCAGGACATCCATTACCGTTTGGTTTGTGAGAGTTAATACATCATGAGTATGAATCCTGTGGATACAAGTTTAGGAATGGCTCGTTTCAGTCTGAGGCTAGCGGGAGGCTTGGTCGTGCTTGCGGCGGCTTCGCTCTGCGCCACTTCGCTTTTTGCTAGTAGCGCGATCGCTCAAACAAAACCTGCTCCGGCTCCCAGCAATTTGCCCACGCTCAACGATAAGTTTGAAAGTACCTTCTTCTCGTTCGATCGCAACTTTTTTCGGAACAGTCAGTTTCCGCGCACTGCTAGCTGGATTATTGGACCCTTTG
>JBBSFA010000717.1:0-2777 GCA_038239185.1 Elainellales cyanobacterium
ATAGAGCATCAGGTTCCGTCGCGAAAACTAAGCGACAGGAATCTGTTAACGACTACTAAACAGTGATCAGCGACACGATTTTGTTAATGACGACACGAATCTGATAACGGCGACACGATTTTGTTAGCGATGACAATCAACGTGTTACTCGACAACTACTACGAGCATGGAGGGACTCGAACCCCCGACCCTCAGGACCGGAACCTGATGCTCTATCCACTGAGCTACATGCCCTTGTCGTTCATCAGCGATCGGCGATCAGCCTCTAGCTTTAGAATCTTATGTGAGTATAGCATTTTCGGGATTGCTCATGCCCTATAAGCTTTTATTTGTTTGTCTTGGCAATATCTGTCGATCGCCTTCGGCAGAGAACATTATGAATCACCTGATCGATCGCCAGCAGTTGAGTCACCAGATCACCTGTGATTCGGCAGGAACCTCAAACTATCACACTGGTAGCCCACCCGATCGCCGCATGACCGCCGCTGCTGCACAAAGAGGGATTGAGCTTTTGGGCGCGGCACGTCAGTTTCAGGTGCAAGATTTTGAGAAATTTGACCTGATTTTGGCGATGGATCAAGCCAACTATCGAGATATTTTGTTACTCGATCGCCAGGGAAAATATCGAGACAAAGTCCGGCTGATGTGTGGCTTTTGTCGTCAGCATCGCGATCGGGAAGTTCCTGACCCCTACTATGGTGGGGCAGAGGGCTTTAATGCTGTCATCGACCTGCTATTAGATGCCTGTGAGGGCCTATTAGAGTATGTGCAGCAGCAGATTGATCAAGAAAAAGAAATTGGGAATCGGGAGTGAAAACGGCCGATTCCCGCTGCTGTTAAAAAATTGCTAAGCGATCGCGCTAAACCTTTTTCAACCAGCTAAACATTGCCCGTAAGTCTTTGCCCACTTCTTCGATCGGATGCTCAGCTTCACGGCGGCGCATGGCAGTAAAACCTGGTTTACCCGCCGTATTTTCTAAAACAAACTCGCGGGCAAACTGTCCCGACTGAATTTCGCTGAGGATTTTCCGCATTTCGGCCCGGGTTTCATCGGTGACAATGCGAGGGCCACGGGTGTAGTCACCGTATTCTGCGGTGTTGGAAATGCTGTCGCGCATGGTTGCCAGCCCGCCTTCAACGATCAGATCCACAATCAGCTTGACTTCATGCAGACACTCAAAGTAAGCCAATTCTGGCTGATATCCAGCTTCGACCAGGGTTTCAAATCCAGCTTTGATTAGGGCACTCAAGCCGCCACACAGCACCACCTGTTCGCCAAACAAATCGGTTTCGGTTTCTTCACGGAAACTGGTTTCTAGAATTCCGGCTCTGGTGCCACCGATGCCTCTGGCGTAGGCCATGGCGCGATCGCGTCCTCGTCCCGATGCATCTTGATAGACGGCAAACAGACAGGGAACACCCTGCCCCTGCTCATAGGTGCGTCGCACCAGATGTCCTGGGCCTTTGGGAGCGATCATGACAACATCAACATCTTTAGGCGGAACGACCTGAGCAAAGTTGATGCTAAATCCATGAGCAAATGCCAGCACCTTGCCTTCAGTCAAATTCGGCGCGATTTCTTCGGTATAAACTTTCTTGTGGACTTCATCAGGCAACAAAATCATGATGAAATCTGCGACTGCGGCTGCGTCTGAGACAGATTTGACCGTTAGCCTTTCTGCCTCCGCCTTTGCCGCTGATTTGCTGCCAGGATACAGCCCGACTATCACATTTACACCGCTGTCTTTGAGGTTGAGGGCGTGAGCGTGACCTTGAGAGCCGTAGCCGATGATAGCGATCGTTTTTCCGTCTAACAAATCTAGATTTGCGTCAGCATCGTAATACATGCGAGCCATAGGGTCTCAACCTCCAAGAGGCGTGGTAGTTTACTGCAAGCTTTTGATTTTACCAAACTCTGAGCGATCGCTGGAAGGATTTGGTAGCCCAGCATTCCTTAATCTCCCTCAGCATTCCTCAATTGAAGTCGGCTTGACAGAGTCAGGTTAGAGACTGTTAAGATAGTGAAGGCTACATCAATGGGGCGTCGCCAAGTGGTAAGGCAGCGGGTTTTGGTCTCGCCATCCCTAGGTTCGAATCCTAGCGCCCCAGTTAAACTCAGTTTTTCTCTTAGAGAAGTTCAGCTCCCTGGATTCTTGAAGAATCCAGGGAGCTGGGCACTTGGTTTTTGTTTGTTCCAGTGCGATTCACCTCTGAGATAATGAAAATCTACCGTTGATAGAAGCTTTCATGACCTCAGCCATACCCCCTGCCCATCAGAAAGCAAGAGCGCTCAAGCCCTCTAGTCCCCGTCCTGCTAAGGCGCTTTGCAGCGAATGTGGGCTTTGTGACACCTACTATATTCACTATGTCAAAGAAGCCTGTGCGTTTCTCAATCAGCAGATTGCTGAACTAGAGGAACGGGTGCATGGGCGATCGCGTGATCTTGACCATCCTGATGATTGGTACTTTGGGGTCAGCCAGTCGATGATGGCAGCCCGGAAAACCGAGCCGATCGAGGGGGCGCAGTGGACGGGAATTGTCAGCTCGATCGCCATCGAAATGTTGAATCGAGGGCTGGTAGAAGGCGTGGTTTGTGTGCAAAACACAGAGTCAGACCGCTTTCAGCCGATGCCAATCATTGCCCGTACGCCAGCAGAAATTTTAGCGGCGCGGGTGAATAAACCCACTCTTTCTCCCAATCTGTCGATTCTGGAACAGGTTGAACAATCGGGGATGAAGCGATTGTTGGCGATCGGTGTGGGCTGTCAAATTCAAGC
>JBBSFA010000718.1:0-2771 GCA_038239185.1 Elainellales cyanobacterium
AATTGCAGTCCGCTGATCGTATCCGGTCGCCCTTGCTCCCACCAGTGCAGCCAGTCTGCGCCAAAGGCATGAACGAAGAAGTCGAACAGTCCGGTGAAGGAAACGCCGACGATCGGATCAAGTGCGCGAGAGTGTTGGTAGCGGGGTTCGTTAAAGCGATGATTCAGCAGTCCTGCAACCGATAGCGCTCCGGCGGTGAAAGCTGCCTCTTGGTCTTTCAGATCAAACGGATCGAGCTGATTCAGGTGAATTTCTGACAGGTTGCAGTGAAAGTTTTCCCCCAAAATTTCTCCGCATGGATTCAGACCGTAGCGTCCTAGCCGATGCTCAACCTCATCGATCGCCATTTCTGGATAGTGCGCTTGCAGCCATTGCTTGCCTTGACCCTGATCATATGCCTGCAAAAACTCAGTTTTCTGCTGTGGGGTAGTTAGCAAATCTCCGCTGGAACGGGCGATCGCTTCGCCTGCCCACTGAATCGCGCCTTCACCCGAATAAAACTGTTTGCGAACGGCTTCAGTGCATTCTTCCAAGCTCGGCTTGTGGTGAAATACGCGGGTATGATTTGCCATCCGTAGCACGTCGCGCTCTGGATCGATGCGCCAGTTGCCCTTTTCGTCCTGCTGCCAAAGGTTTTCCTTCGCGCCTGTGAAAGTCGAATCCTTGTGGTTGCCTTGCCTTATGCCCGCGCTGCGCCTAATATTTCCGGCAACCACGCAAGCCGCCGCCTCATCGATCAAAATGCAGCATTCGATCGCCGACAACTGCCGCCCGATCGCCTTATTCAGCACCGTGGCACAGCGATCGTAAAGCTGCGGGAGTCGGATTGGGTTTGCCATGCCGCCGAAGCCTTTGAGCCGCTCTCCTGCCGGACGCACATGGCTGAGGTTGATGATCACCTGGATCTCGCCCGTGAAGCGATCGTCTGTCGAAAGTTCCAGCAAAGTTTGGTAGGACATCACCCAGCCGTTGCGACTGTCGCCCACCTGAATTCTGACTTGATTGCCTTCGATCGCCACTTGAGTCGTGTCCTGCCGCTCAGAAGGCGGGACTGCGCCAATTTCGCTCTCTGTTTGCACTACTAAGCGGTTGCGAATTGGGGAGAGCTGATTGATATATTTCGGCTCCAGAATCGCGCCCGTGCCGCAGCCCATCATCGCCAGATCCATCATTAAGCCGAAGGCGCGCCAATCCAACACGTTTGTGCTAGTGCAGTTGTAGGCACCCGAAAAGTTTTCCGACTTTTTGATCCAGTTTGTGCCGCCCACCCAGAGCCAGCGACCCGAAGGCAAGCTTTTGAGCTGGCGTTGCATCCGATCGACCAATGCCAATTCTTCAGCGGTCAGGTTGCCTAGCTCTGCAATGCCGCCCAAGGTGCGATCGCAAACTTCTGCCCAAGTCTCGCGAACATTTACCACCTTTTCTCCGCGACGACTGTAGGTGCGGAAAAATACCGGATTGGCAGCAGGCGCACTCTCTGGGAAGTTAGCTTGACGAGTGCGTTCGATGTCTTGAACCATGGATGAGTCCTCAAGGATGTAGGGAATCGGACGAATAGGGATTAAAAACAGCTACTTTTATGGCGATCGCCGCAGTTCAAGCCCAAAAGAAACTCTACGGTTGGGGGCTGAAACTGAACGAGAAGATCATGCTACCCCATATCTAGAAATTTGATCGTCATCCCCGGATCAAAAAATCACAAACTTTTAGACTGGGCTGATGGTTAGTCTACAAACGACTTTAGTCCAGACGATTTCGCCTGGACTGAGCGGGTAAGCTTCAGATGTAACGCTCGATCGGTTAGAACGGAATCTCGTCGTAGTCTACTGGCTCTGGAGCTGACTTTGCAGGACTGGGCGCTGCTGAATAAGCGGGGGTTTTGGCAGGCTGTGCCGCAGGGGTCGCAGTAGGTCTGGGAGCAGGCGCAGCGGGTCTAGCGGCGGGTGGTGCTGAAGCTGTCGTGCCCGCTGTCGTGCCTGCTGCCGTGCCCGCTGCCGTGCTTGCTGCTGCCGAACCTAGCGTGCTGGCTTGCACCGCCGAATTGGTAGACAAGGTGGCATCTGCACCGATGCGGTGAATCCGCTGGATGTTCAATTCAGGTCGGGTTTCTTTAAAGCCCTCTGGACGATCGACCCGGTTCATATTCAAGCGCCCTTCGATGATCACCCGATCGCCGACCCGATAGGTTTCCTGAACCTCTTGCGCCAAATTGCCCCAGCCCACCACTTTGAGCGTGACGGGAGCCTCTTCTTCGCGCAGGGCAGGAAACTGAACGGTCATTTCAGCGATCGCCATCTGGTTATCCTGGGTGTAGCGAAGCTGGGGATCTTGTACAACCTCCGCCATCAAGATGCAGCTATTCATGTTGAGACTCCTAAATCAAATTTCACACGGCAGAAATTACGCGGTTTGCTTGCTTTGCGGCTACGTTGGGAGAGTCAATCTCCAGCGATCCAAAAATGCTCGATGACCGCAAGGTTTTAGTGTAGCTAGAGTTTGCTTTTTCGGACATGGAAAAGCCCTACAAAGTTTTTTAGACCGATCGCTTGATAATATCTATGTACTATTTTAGCGGATTGGGGTAGCAAATGACAATCTATTCCGCCAAGACGCAAAACAGCGATCGCTTTTAATCTGGTCAAACCGAGCAGCCGGGGAGAACCCGACGACGGTCAAAACGCACGACTTTCCCGATAAAACCCAGGGCAAAGCGATTCCCTATGGCATCTATGACCTGACCCAAAACCAAGGGTGGGTGAACGTGGGGATTG
>JBBSFA010000719.1:0-2764 GCA_038239185.1 Elainellales cyanobacterium
GACGATGCTTATTAATCCCTATGACTACTAGCCCTACGGTTAGCTCCCCTCCTTTGGAGAATGGCGATCGCCTGACTCGCCCAGAATTCGAGCGGCGCTATACGCTTGCCTCCCACATCCGTAAAGCGGAGTTAATCGAAGGAGTGGTTTACGTGGCTTCACCTGTTCGCGCTAAAGCACATGGCAGACCTCACGCTGTAGCGATCGCTTGGCTATCCGCCTACTGGACAAGTACGCCAGGGGCTGATTTGCTAATTGATTCAACCGTTCGGCTGGATGATGACAACGAGCCGCAGCCAGATGTGTTGCTGCGGATTGAGCCAGAGGTGGGAGGCAATTCCTCGATCGACGAGGACGACTATATCTCAGGAGCGCCAGAGCTGGTTGTAGAGATCGCTGCCAGCAGTGCTTCCTATGATTTGAACGCCAAGCTGAATGCCTATCGGCGCAATGGCGTTCAGGAGTATATCGTCTGGCAACAGTATGAGAATCGGCTGGACTGGTTTAGCTTACAGGACGGGGAGTATATTCCCTTTCAGCCCGACGATCGCGGCATTATTCGCAGCCAAATTTTTCCTGGACTTTGGCTATCGGTCAAGGCGATGCTGCAAGACGATCGGGCTGAGTTGCTCAGCGTTTTGCAGGCGGGTATTCAGACCCCAGAGCATGAGCTATTTGTGGCGCAACTACAAGCTTCTTGATCTCTGAGTGAGGATGGATTAAAAGCGATCGATGCATTGCATGTTGCATGTGCTGAAGCCGTTGACAGCGATTATTTCATCACCTGCGACAAGCGGCTCATCAATCGGTGTGTTGCATTAGCGATGAAAGTAATCAATCCAGCCGATTTTGTTTTGGAGACAAGCAGCGATGATCCAGGTTAAGAGTGAACAGCAAGTCTTGCAGGAAGGGTTGCAGATTCTTCTATCTAATATGGAACCTTCTGCTGTTGCTCGGTTTTGGGCAGCGTGCAATATTGGAAAAGGAGACTACTTAAAGATTAAGGATGAGCTTTTTAGCCAAGAGTCAGTGGTCGGCTTATACTCTAAAATTTTAGAATTTCAAGCATTAAAGCGCGAAGCCTAACGCCCATGTGCCCGATCGTCGAAAGGGTATGGTTGAATTCACAGAGTAATTGCAGTGGCAAACCTAGCATTTCGATCGTATCGTCGTCCGTTCCGACAGCCGTTCAAAACCGCACATGGGCTGTGGTGTTTGCGCGAAGGGATTTTGCTGCGGCTAGCCGATGAGAATGGGCGGGTTGGCTGGGGGGAGATTGCGCCGATCGCGGAATTTGGCACAGAAAGTATGGGTCAGGCGATTCAGTTTTGTCGATCGCTGCCGCCGGATATTACGCCTGAGCTGTTTTCACAGATTCCCTTGACACTGCCCGCCTGTCAGTTTGGGTTAGAGTCTGCCTGGGAAACACTGACTGCCTGGGAAACACTGACTGCTGTCTCTGAGCCTGAGCCGCGCCTGCTCAGCCATCTCTTGCCGTCGGGAGCCATTGCCCTGCTGACTTGGCGATCGGCGTGGCAGGCAGGCATTCGTACCTTTAAGTGGAAGATTGGCTTTGCGCCTATTAACGAAGAACTCAGCTTGCTAGATCAGCTTGCCGCCACGCTGCCGCCTGAAACCCAACTGCGATTGGATGCCAATGGCGGACTCACCGTCGATCAGGCAGAGCAATGGCTGACACAAATCGATCGCTATCCCAACATTGAGTTTTTGGAGCAGCCGCTGCCGCCTGACCAGTTTGAGGAAATGCTGAAGCTGAGCGATCGCTTTGCTACGCCGATCGCGTTAGATGAGTCGGTCACCACAGTTGAGCAATTAGAAACTTGTGTGCAGCAAGGCTGGCGCGGCGTTTTTGTGGTGAAAGCGGCGATCGCGGGTTCGCCTAGTCGGTTGCGGCAGGTGATTGCAGAAAATCAGTTGGATGTCGTTTGGTCTTCTGTGTTTGAAACGGCGATCGGACGGCAGTATATTCAGAAGTATCTGATTCCGTCTGTGCCGGATCGGGGCAGGGCGATCGGCTTTGGGACGTTGCACTGGTTTGATGAGTCGGCGTTGGATCAAGCGGCTGAGTTGGCATGGCAAAGTCTACCAGGTTGAGATTTACCGGGGTGAAGGGAGTAGCGATCGATCGTTTTCAAGGTTGGTTGGATCAGGGCAAGTTAATCGGCGTTGACAGACAGCGGCTTAGCGAACTGCTGGAACTGCGATCGCAGCAGCTAGCCTCTGAGCAAAACCCGTCGATCGTTCTACTGGCAGAATCCGATCCGGCTGCTTTTCTGGCAGGATTTATCGCGGCTGTGGCGGCGGATTGTCCGCTGGTGCTGGGAAATCCAGGTTGGGCGATCGAAGAGTGGCAGCAGGTGTTTGGGCTGGTTTGCCCCGATCGCGTTTGGACAGATAGTGCGATCGCGCATCGCATCTTCTCGGAATCAGTCAATAGTTTTAGGGCAGGACAACCTGATGCGTCGATTTTGATTCCGACTGGTGGATCTTCTGGGCAGATTCGCTTTGTGGTTCACACTTGGCAGACTTTAGCTGCCTCTGTTTTTGGGTTTCAGCAATATTTTGAGGTTGACTCGATCGATTCTTGCTGTGTGCTGCCGCTTTATCATGTGAGTGGATTGATGCAGTTGATGCGATCGTTCCTCACAGGGGGAACTTTGGCGATTTTTCCATCGAAAACTTTAGAAGCTGAGCAGTCTAATTTTGATCCTGGTGGCTTTTTTCTGTCGATCGTTCCCACCCA
>JBBSFA010000720.1:0-2764 GCA_038239185.1 Elainellales cyanobacterium
TCTCAGGCAAACGGATACCCAAGCCGCCATTTTGTCATGAGCATTAGAATGGCAGAATATTTCCTCCATTTCTCTTGACTTTCAAGACAATCGCTACGCTGATTCTTTGCATCCAAAATCATCCGATCGCCGCAAGATGAGATAACTTCAAGGGATTGAGAGAGCGATCGCCCATGACCTTGAAGCAATTCGTCAAAAATTTGTTTGCCCCATTTGCCTCAGATGCACCCGGCGCGATCGTCGATTTTTTGAAGGAACTGCCGGATGCCGCTGAGACGTTGCAGAAGCCGGAAATTCGATCGCTGCTGCCGATTTTGAAGCAGGGAGAACCGCTGCTGACGTTTTTGGAGTCGCCGCTGGGCGAAGTGCTGGGGACGACGCTGCCGTTTGCGAAGCTAGCAACGAGCTTACTGAAGCTGTATTTGGAGAAAAACAAGCGAGAGGCAACGCTGGTCGAGCAAGTGCTGCTAGTCAGTCAGGCGGCATATCTGGAGAGTTTTCAACAGCAGTTTTTGGCATTGCCGAAGGCGCAAGACTGGCTGAAGCGGCACGGCAAAAAATCGGCTTCGGAGCAGGTCAAATCGCAGTTTAAAGGATTGGCAGATCTGGCTTTAGAACCCCAGGAAGCCCAGAAAGCCATTCTGTTTTTTCAAGAGTCGCGCTTGGCGATCGCCTATAACGAGGCGTTGGTGGCGCGGATGCAGGATTTTGGGCAAAATGCCAGCCAGTTTGCCGAGAAAGTGGCGCGAAATACCAACCGCTACATGGATGGAGCGATCGCAGATGCTGGAGTCGATCGGCTGCGGCAGTGGTACAACGGCATGGGGCGCGAGGTCTGGGAGAAATATTTCAGCCTCGATACCTATTTGTCGGAGCAGATTAAACCGCTGCCGACTGAATCGGTGTTCAATGAGCCGTTTTCATTTCGCGATCTCTATGTGCCGCTTCAGGCAAGCTTCCTCAAATCGGACGGCGAACCAGAGGAACAGGCAGCGATCGGCATTGAACAAATCGCGCAGGACTGGCTGAGGAATGACCAACAGCAAAATCAAGTCCTATTTATCCAAGGCAATCCGGGGCGCGGCAAAAGCGTCTTCTGCCGCATGTTTGCCGATCGCGTCCGGCAGCACGAGCATCCCAACTGGACACCCATCCTGATCCGACTGCGCGATGTCCGATCGCTGGAAAAAGACTTTGAGGAAACGCTGCGAAAGGCGATCGATCGCGACTTTGCCGACACCGATCCGGGCTGGCTCACCGATCGCAACCTGCGCTTTTTGTTTCTGCTGGATGGCTTCGATGAGTTGCTGATGCAGGGCAGAACCAGTGGCGGCTTAGAAGATTTCCTGAAGCAGGTGGGCAGATTTCAGGAAAGCTGCGATCGCAACTCGGAAAAGCGGCATCGGGTCTTGATCACGGGCAGAACGCTGTCGCTGCAAAAGATCGATCGCCAGTTGCCCAACAACCTGCTGCGGGTGGAGCTGCTGCCGCTGGACAGTGAGCTACAGGTGCAGTGGTTTATCAACTGGGGAAAACTAGCAGGCACAGAGAAGATGCACAGCTTCCAGCGTTTCTTAGTCGATTCTCGCTGTCCCGATCGCATCCGGGATCTGGCAGGGGAACCGCTGCTGCTGTATCTGCTGGCAGCCATGCACCGCGACGGACAACTCACGCTTGATCTGCTGGAGTCCGCTAGCTCCACCAATGCCAAAGTCCTGATCTACGAAAAAACGATCGACTGGGTGCTAACCAAACAGCGAACCGAGTATTTGAACCAGGAAATCACCGAGCTAGACCCCAATGCTCTGCGGCGAATTCTAGCTGAGGCGGGCTTGTGCGTTGTCCAGTCGGGCGGCGAGTGTGCCGCGATCGCCATGATCGAATCCCGGCTGAAAAATGATGATGCGGTGCGATCGCTCTTAGAACAGGCGCAAACTCGCCTGCAAGAAAGTCCCCTCCGCAATGCCCTCGCTGCCTTCTACATGCAGCCGGGAAGCAAAACTGGCTCTGTTGAGTTTGCTCACAAGAGCTTCAGCGAATTTCTGTTTGCCGATCGCCTCAAGGAAGCGATCGAGGATTGGACAACGCAGATCGAGGGCAGGCGACAGTCCCAAGATCTCGTTTCAGATGAGGTGCTGTACTGGCAGCTTTACGATCTGCTGGGCTACGGCGGACTGACTCCAGAGATCGTGGAATACCTGATGGCGTTGCTCACCGAAAGCGCTGCATTCGATCCGGTGCGCTTGTTTCATCGGCTGGAAGACTTTTATCTGCGCTGGTGCGATGGCGAATTTATCGACGAGTTGAATTCTGAGAACTTGCCCCAGAAGAAGCTGCGATCGCTGAAGGAGCAAGTGCAGGAAGTGGGAGGGGCGATCGGCTTGCGGCAGGTGGATGTGTATACCGGGCTGAATGTGATGATTTTGCTGTTTGAGCTGCATCGGTATGGTCGATCGAGGGAGGAGTTGAAGGGGGCGATCGATTTTCATCCTTGTGGGAAGTTTGGTACTCAGACATTTAATGAGTTCCGCCTTCTATCGGCTATTAGCTACAGCAGTTGTATCGCCAATGGGTATTTTGCAGTAACTTTTTCCCGATTTCTCAGAAACACCAACCTTAGTAACGCTTGTCTTGAAAACACTTTTCTCTACTGCATTGATTTCAGTGGTGCTGATCTTAGCAACACAAATCTTTCTTATGCCCACCTTTTCGGAAGCAATCTTTGCCTTGCCAACCTTAGTAATAGTAGCCTACACCACGCTCA
>JBBSFA010000721.1:0-2762 GCA_038239185.1 Elainellales cyanobacterium
AATACACGAGTTTGCAGAACCAACTGGTGCGATCGCCGCAAAATGAGCTGGTGGCAGCCCGGCTCACTCAGTCTGCTCGCTATCAGGAATTGCAGAACGAGCTGCAAAAGACGGAACGGGAGTTAGCAAAAAGTCAGGTCGTGTATGCCGATGCCAATCCGCATGTGCAGGCTTTGATGGAACAGCGGCAAAAACAGCTTGACCTATTAAGCCAGGAAATCGGGCGGATCTTGAGTCAGCAGGTAATTCCATCAGGAGAGTCGTCGCTGCAACCTGGACAACCGGGCACAAATAACCTGACTCTGGCACAAAGTTTAGCCGAAACCCAGTCCGTGCTGGCTAGCCTTTCGGCTCGGAGCCGCACCCTTACCAACTCAGAGCGACAGCTCCGAGAAGAACTGAAGCGGTATCCTAGCCTAATTGCGAAGTACGATCGCATTCAGCCGGAAATCGAAATTCAGCGGACGATGCTGCAACAGCTTTTGGAAGAACGCCAAAAGCTGGGGGCTGATCCAACGCAAGGCGGCTTCAATTGGCAAATTATCGAAACTCCGCAACCCGGCGAGAAAATCGGGGCTAACCTCCTGCAAAACTTGCTGCTAGGAGTCCTAGCCGGATTTTTGTTGGGCGCGATCGCTGCTGTGATCCGCGAGGCAACCGATCCGACCCTTCGCAGCGTCGAGGATCTGAAAAAGCAGGTCAACCAACCCGTTTTGGGCACGCTGCCAGAAATTTCCCCGCCTCGATCGCTCTTTCAGTCCGCGCCGACGCTTTCTACTATGCAGGTGCTCATGCACCCCTGGATGCGAGACTCGCTGGATTTGATCTACAAAAACGTGCAGTTGCAAAACTCGGTGAGACGGTTGAAGTCCGTGATGGTGACTTCGACGCTGGCGGGAGAAGGCAAAACCGCCTTGGTGCTGGGATTAGCCCTCAGTGCCGCCCGATCGCATCAGCGGGTGCTGGTGGTCGATGCCAATTTCCGCCAGCCTGCTATCCATGAAGCCTTGGGATTAGCCAACAACCAGGGGCTATCGCTGGCAATTCTGGAAAAATCGAATCTGGCAGATGAGTTCATGCACCATCTGACGATCGCAGATGCGGCAGTGGATGTGCTGACATCAGGACCTATGCCCAGCGACCCCATGCGGATGCTGAGTTCGCAGCGCTTTCGGGATCTAATGGCAACCTTTGCCGAACACTACGATCTGATTTTGGTCGATGCGCCGCCCGTTGTCGGTCTTGTGGATGCGATGCAGGTCGGCTCCTCTTGCAGCGGCGTTTTGCTGGTTTCCCGGTTAAATCAGATTACCCGCCCGACCCTGACGAATGCGATCGCTACGCTGAGTCCGCTCAACCTGCTAGGAGTAGTCGTCAATGGTGCGAAGTTCTCGCCGATCAATGCGGTGAGACTGCTCGAAGCCGCTCAACCGCTACTATCTGCTCAGCCTGCCTTTGAAAGTCCGAAGCGATTGCCGACGGGAGTTGAGCAAAGATAGCTGTAATGCTTCTAAAAAATCTTCGCCGCCCCCCTTGGACATGCCACCGAGACATGCCGCCAAATGGTAAAGTCTAAACCAGGGTTTTGGGAAAGGGACATGTCAATTAATCAAGGCGATGGAGAAGAGACACTGGCGGTAGCGACTGATCTAGAGCCAGACGATGTAGAGCTGTATGCCCGCATCGAAGTCGCGCAAAAGCTGCTGCCCAGTTGGTTTGTGACGCGCATGATGAGCGACTCCTGGTACTTTGGGCTGCTGACTATCAACAACGTTATCATCGGGATTCAGTGTATTGACGAGGTTCACCAAGCGATCGATGGGACAATTTGGCTAGATGTGACTTTGCTGGATACCAACCCGATCCGCTCTGACTCGCTCCAGCAGGATATCTTGATTGCGCCAACCTCCCGCACCAGAGCCAGCATCAACGTGAATCACATTGTGGTCGCGTTTGAGCTAGAAGATACTTGATGGAGTTTGCGCCAGAAACGCGGCTAGCTTTGCTTGGGTAGGCAGAGATGGCTGCGCCCCAGCTTTCGTCACTGCCAGAGCCGCAACCGCAGCGGCTTGAGTCGTTGCCTGTCGGAACGGCATCCCTGTCGCGATCGCTGCTGCCAACCCGCCATTAAAGGCATCTCCTGCCGCAACTGTATCGATCGCTTGCACAGGAAAGCTAGGAATCTGAAACGTTTCAGTCTCGCTGTGACAAAGCGCTCCCTGTTTGCCGAGCTTGACAATGACTGTTTCTACTCCCCGCCGCTGGAGCACGATCGCTGCCTCAGCCGCTGACTCAAAATCGTGGACAGGAAATCCGACCAACTGTTCGGCTTCGACCTGATTGGGGGTCAGGATGTTGATCAAAGGATAGAGGTCAGACGGCAAATCCGATCGCGCTGGAGCCGGATCAAGGACTACTGTTACCCCTGCGGATCGAGCCACTTGAGCGGCGGCAATCACCATCGGCAGCGGAATCTCTAGCTGGAGCAGTAAGACTTGCGGCTTAGGCGGATGGTTTAAGATTGCCTGAAGCCGATCGATATCTGACTGATCGACCTTGCCATTGGCACCCGGAATCACCACGATGCTATTTTCGCTGGCATCATCGACGGTAATCAATGCCACGCCAGAGTGGGTTGAGCGATCGATCTGGACGCGATCGCAGTTCACGCCGCTCTTTTGTAATCCTTGCAGCAGATCTTGCCCAAACGCATCGCCGCCCACACGCCCGACCATCTGGGTCGGTACACCCAGTCGCGCGAC
>JBBSFA010000722.1:0-2758 GCA_038239185.1 Elainellales cyanobacterium
AGACAAAGACGCATCAGTCTCGATTAGTGCCGTTGAGTCAGAACAGCTTGAAGGTGATGGGGCAGTATCTGGGCTGGCGGCGGGAAGTGCTGGCGGATAGCTTGCCGCCCGAAGCGCCGTTGGTGGTGTCGTTGCATCCGGGGTATCGCGGCAAGCGGATTAGCTATGGGGGGATCTATGCCGCAGTGGAGCGAATTGCTCAGCAGAGTCGTCGGCTGTGTCTGGTGGAGTGGGTGAAGACGGAAGGGGAGGGGGCGATCGCGCCAGTGCTGACAGATCAGTGCGCTCAATCTCCATTGCTCAAAGAGGCGATCGACCATCTCTTGCAGGGCGATGCAGAAGGATATTGGGACGAAGCGGCAGAAGCGGCGTTACTGCCCCAAGTGCCGCCTGAGATCCAGCGGGTGCTAGAGGAGCTGCAAGGGGTGTATCCGCATCAGTTTCGCCATACTTATGCGACACAGCTTTTGCTGACGATGGGCATCACGCCGGAGGCAGCGAGGAAACTGACGGGACATCAATCACAGGCAGCGTTCCGACGCTATGCGATGCGGGCAGAACAGCAGGCTGCCATGAATGCGTTTCGAGCAGCGGAAGAATCTGGAAAGAGTCTTGTGCCGAAGTTGAAAGAATTAAAAGATTAGAAATATTCGAGGTTCTCACAACTGATTGTCTATGAGAACTTTGAGAAATCGAGGCTGAAATGGATTCTGATAGCTTTGAGCATAGATTGTGATTAAACCTTCTGCATTTGCTGTTTCACCTGCATTAGAGCTGCTTCAAGCACCTGTTGGAGTTCTTTTAGCTGATCGATCGATGCCGCAGTTTGGCTTAGGTCAACTTTCTGGACGCTTGTGAGTAAGCGATCGACCTGCTTATCTCTAGTTGCTGATGCTGGCAATTCAATAGCGTTTTCCGGCTGCGATTTCTGTTCCAAAACCCATTGCTGCATTTGGGTAGTGGAGAAGCTTTCAGCAAGAGCTGCTTTGATTCCCTTTTCGCGTAGCTTCAAAGCCTGCCGCTCTGAAATTCCTAGTGCTGTTGCTGAGAGTCGATTCAAAATCAATGCCTGAGCGCAACCCAATGCTTTTTCTCGCACCGCAGCTTTTAGATCTGGACTCAAGCTAAGGGCTGGAAAGATATTGCGGTTTAAAGAAGCGGGGTGTTCTTGCAGCTTCAGAAAGGTGGCAAACACCTGAGCTTCAACGAGTTCAATTTCAAGCTCTCCCAAAAATGCCTGCTGCTGTTCTGGAGGCTGGAGATGTAGGCGATCGCCTAGACTTTGCTTTTTACGCTTCAGGCGAGTCAGCACGCGGTTAAGAATGCGCGGCACTTCTTCAGGAGGTAACTCAGGTGATTCATCGCAGGCAATTGCGACAAGTGTTTCGGCTTTGTCTAGCGCATTCAACCCGCGTCGATGCAGGCTAGTCAGATAGGCTCGCCGTCGTAGCAGCTTGGGATCATTAGGGTTTGCGGTAAAGACTGCATCCAGCGTTGTCCAGCCTAGGCGTTCTGCTGCTCGCCACCGACATTCCCCATCAAACAGCAGTCCATCTTCAAGCAGGATGACTGGATCGAGCTGCCCTTCCTGCTGAAGGGAAAGTGCCATTGCCTCTACTTCTTCGCTAAAGGTTTTGCGGGGTTGATCGGGGTTAGGTCGAATCTTGCTTAGGGGAAATGGAACTGTACCCTGATTTTGTTTCAGATGTTCCCGCAATTCGCCAATCTGACTTTGCAATTGCTGCCCATTAGAATGGCTCGGTTCCGATCGCAACTGCTCAATTTCAGTAACCAGATTTTGTTCGCGGCTGACCTGTTGGTCAAGCTGCTGCTCTAACACTTGAAGCCGTTCCCGCAGGTTATAAACCTCTTGGGTTTGGTCAACTTCAGAGAAAAAGCTATCCACGTTTAATCGATCGCGTTTTGCCACGGTTTCCTCCCTTGATCTCTTGCATGATCGCGGCTGCGATTGTTTCAATTGGTTTTAGGGCAGGATGGGTTGCCCGGTGAACTCTTAGCGGAATTCCTTCTGACCAAGCGTTGGTGAAAGCAGTGTAGTGCTTGATGGGCGGGAA
Source organism: Elainellales cyanobacterium (assembly GCA_038239185.1). GTDB lineage: Bacteria > Cyanobacteriota > Cyanobacteriia > Elainellales > Elainellaceae > FACHB-886. The sequence continues at coordinate 2,076 of JBBSFA010000722.1, forward strand.
GACTCGATAGCCTCGCGCTTCGTAGCGTGGCGGCAGTTCTTTAGAAAGCCTTTGGTGTTCTGCTCCATCTTCAACGTTGTTGATGACGAATCCTAGAAAAACGGGCGGCGGAGAGAGTTTCAGCTCTTGTATATTAGCAGTGTACCAATCTAGCAGCACTCGTGTTCCGTCGATCGCCTTAGCATCTGGCATCAGCGGCACTAGCAGATGAGTGGCAGCAATCAGCGCTGATTTGGGAATGTGCTCTAAGGTAGCTGGACAGTCAAAGATAATCAAATCGTGTGCTAGCGGGTAGTTAGAGAGCGCTTCTTTTAGAAGATTACCACCATCTGATTGCGCCAAGTTTGGCATCACCTTAAATAAGGCACTTCCTCCCTGAAAGACCTCCAGGCTGTTGACATGCTGCTGCCAAACTGGGGTCAGGCTGTAGGCACCATCAAAAAAACCAGAGTAAATCCAGGCTGTAGTTGATTTGGGTGCAGGTGTTTTGTTGAGGCGGCAGGCGACGTTAATCGATCCTTGTGGGTCAAGGTCAAAAATAGCCACTTTGCTTCCGAGCCGAGCGACCTCAAACCCCAGATTAACGGCTAGAGTCGTTTTGCCAACACCACCAGCTCCGGTCATAAATGCAAGGCGGACGTGATTGGTCATAAAAATTATGTCAAAGAACATTTTACTGTAGC
>JBBSFA010000723.1:0-2757 GCA_038239185.1 Elainellales cyanobacterium
GCCTGATTCCAGCGTGGCGCTAGGGACACCGCTCTCAAAGCCAATCATGTCGATACTTTGAGTGTGAAGCAGATGAGATTGAACATCGACTTGCTCGTTCCAATCGGAGTCAAGTTGAAGCCGTCCCTGCTGCATCCGAACACTGGTGTAATGTTTCTGAGGTCGAAATGTCAATCGAGTAAAATCGCCTTTCATCTGCTTCTCCAATCAATAACGCTAATTCTAATTAAACGGTTCGCGGGCTATTTTGTATAAATCAAGTCATGTAGAAAACCCCTGCCTCTAGCCCAAACCGCAAATATTCTTCTAGACTAGCTTGCAAATTAGCCTCGCGCTGCGGCTGTTTGAGTAGATTAAACACCCCCATTTCGGCTCCGTCTTCTGCGCCAGTATAGAGTTGGATCGCACAGTCACGGCTAAGCTGGCAATAGCCCGGATCGCCATAGGTTTTGGAGGTAAAGCGAGGAAATAGGCGGCTCAAAATCAGCAGCTTTTCCTCCAGGTTAGGAATGCCCTGATCAAAGCCAGTCCAGTTCGTAATGCCGCCCGTGCTAGTCTCGATCGCCTGGAGTACATTTCCGGCAGTTGTGCCTACCCACACTTCTGTCCGATCAAGCAATAAAGTAGAAACATCAACCGGATTGCCGCTGCTATTGCCGATCGCCACCTTTGTCCAATGCTGCCCGCTGTCGATCGAGCGAAACAGGTTGCCTTCGGCGGTGGCGGCATAGAGCAGATTGTTGAGCCGGAAGGGAGTTTCGGGCGGCAGATCGGGGGAAAACGGCGAATCTAGCGTGATCTGGGTAGCATTGATGGCACGGATGGTTCTAGTTTGGTCGATTGCAGTCACCGTATAGTCGATCAGATCAGGCTGAAACTCAGCGGTGCTAGTGGCGATCGTGCCTTGACTCGTCAGGCTACCCTCTAGCCGACGCGGATAGACTGCCAGCGCTGTGATCGTCGCATTGAATAAGCCTTGATTGACTGGAATCCAGGTATTGCTGTCAGGCAAATTTCCAGGCGTGGATCGGAAAATCCCGTTGCCTGTAATGCCCGCAAACAGTTGTCCAGACCCATCGATCGCCAGCGCCGTAACGCTGATTTGAGACAAGCCGATCGAGTTCCAGGTGGTTCCATCTAGCCGAAACACGCCGCCGCCTGTGCCTGCAAAGACGATGCCATCGGGGCTGAGCGTTAAAGTCGTGAGATTGGTGTGGTCGGTAAGTCCGGCGTTGAAGTCTTGCCAGGTTGCGCCGTTGTCCAGCGATCGAAACACGCCATTTCCAGCAGTGCCAGCCAGCAGGAAGGGCGGCGTTTTCACCTCCAGCAGGGCAATGATTTTAGTATTGACTGGAAGGCTTCTAGCGGAATTCGTAGTGACCTGTAGCGTCATCGCCGTCCAGTTTTCGCCGTTGTCGGTTGTGCGAAAGAGTCCGCCGCCTGCGCTACCCACCCACAGCGTTACTCCAGTCGGGATATCTGGCGAATCTTGCACTAACAGCGCGGTCACGTTGCGGTTCTCCAGGTTTTTGCTAATATCTTCCCACTGGTTGCCCTCGAAAGGATAGCGAAATACGCCTGTTCCAGCCGTTCCAGCGAAGACTTGGGTGGCGATCACGCCTGCTGTTGGGACGATCGCTAACGCCTTCACCTTTTGGGGTAAGATATCCAGCGCTTCTGCCAAGGCTTTGTCAGGCTGGCATTGGTATCGCTGAGGCGTTTGGGAGCCTTCCGGCACATGACAGAAGCGCAGACAGCCGACCTGTTGCCGCAGCGTGATCACTTTGTGGGTAAACAGGCAATCGCTAGCTTCTAGGCTGCGGGCAAAAGTGCTGCCCAGAATTGTGGAGGTATACACTTGCAAATCGGCTCCGGGAGCTGCGATCGCTTCTCGACTGCCTTCGTCTAGTACCGAGTCGATAATGCTATCGCGAATCTCCAGGCTGGGCACGGTATCAGTCAGTTGAATCGCGCCGCAAATGCTGCGATCGATCGTGATTTTGAGTTGGTCGTTATCGGTATCAGGCGAGGGTTCAGGAGTTGCATCATTTGGAGATTGAAAGCAACACAGCGTATCAGGTTCATCCTCGTTTTCATCTTCCGAGTCGCCATCGTCTGTATCCCAGCAGTCCCAGCCGAGCGATCGTTGAATCATTGTCCAGAGATGCTGAATTTGCTGCATCGCTAGCAGGGTAAGCTGTAGCAAATTTTGGGTGGGAGTCGTGAAATCGGAACCTGAGCCGAGCCGTAAGATGCGGCGGATGAGCACGAACAGATAGAGAATCAATGCCATCAAGGCAGCATCTTCATCGGCAGGGGCGATCGGCGGGGTGGCTCGGCGGATAATCAGGCTAACGGCTGACCGCGAATGAGCTGGAGCCAACAGCGTGCAATGGTTGATCTGAAGCCGTTGGAGCTGTCCAGGTCGCACGATCAGTTTGCCTTCAATTAGCAGACCCTCTAGCAACAGGGCATTGGGCGGCAAAGGCGTTGGGCTAATTTGTGCCTGAACGCTGATATTGCCCTGAAGATGGGGGCGATAACCATTACCCGACAGGATTTGCAGCCGTTTTCCGGGCGGCAGGAAAACTTTGAGATTGCCTTTGTACATGCTGTTGTCCGCGATCGCAATCCGTCCAATATCCGCATTAGGCGGCTCCGCTGGGATCACGCCAATTTGCCGCCAAGCTTCTTCCAGCGGACGCGAGGGGATAACGGGCAAATCGGGCAATCCCAATCCGGCGCGATCGCTCAAGA
>JBBSFA010000724.1:0-2756 GCA_038239185.1 Elainellales cyanobacterium
TTAAATCTGCGTAGGCTTTGTCCCAATCTGGTGAATCTACGACCCGCTGATACTTATCGCTCAGCGGATTCACATGCTGCCGCACACGCACAATACTCAATGGCTTACGCTCCTCAGATTTGCTTTCAACTTTAGATTAGGGCTGGAGATTAAGGCTGGCGTTGGGGGGGCGATCGAACTTTTCCCCCAATTGGACACCCGAATACAATAGAAACAGCCGACGAAAATAGCCGCCGTCTCCTCTTGCGTTTTATCTTGATCCCTCATTTCTTCTTCTCATGTCTCCCTCTTTCCGCTTCGGCATCCTCAGCGATCCCCATATTGCTCTGCCTCAGACAATCTGGGATCATCCCAGTCGCTTTCACCTTGTAGAAATTAGCATTCCGGCATTGGAAGTAGTTCTTCAAGAACTAGAGCAGCTAGACATTGATTTTCTCTTGATCCCTGGTGACCTGACCCAACATGGCGAACCCGAAAATCACGCTTGGCTAGCCGATCGCCTGGCTCAGCTTCCCTATCCGATCTGCGTGATTCCGGGCAATCATGATGTCATCCAGCGCGATGCCACCGATCGATCGATTGGACTGCTGGACTTTCCGCACTACTACCAAAAATTTGGCTACGACGATCCCGATCGCCTTTGCTACTGTCGAGAAATTTTGCCCGGAGTCCAGATTATTGGACTCAATTCCAACGCCTTCGATCGGCAGGGCAAGCAAACCTACACGGGTCACTTAGACGACGAGCAGTTTGTTTGGCTCCGACAGACATTAGAGCAAGTTGCGGGCGATCGAGTGCTGGTCATGATTCATCATAATGTGATTGAGCATCTGCCCAATCAGTCCCAGAGTCCTTTGGGGCAGCGTTACATGATCGATAATGCCCCTGCTCTGTTGGATCTGCTGCAAGAGTTTGAGGTAGAGCTGTTGTTCACGGGACATCTGCATATCCAAGACATTGCTCAATCGGGCAGCATCTACGAAATTACGACAGGCTCTCTGGTCAGCTATCCTCACCCCTACCGGATTCTGCGGTTTCAGCAAGACGATCGCGGGCAGCGGCTTCAGATTGAATCGGGTCGGGTTCGGGCAGTTCCGACCGAGGCAGACTTGCAGACGCACTCCAGAGAATGGATGGGCGATCGCTCTTTTCCGTTTATGCTAAAGCTATTGACCCAGCCGCCGCTCAGTATTCCTCAATCCGAAGCAGAAACGTTTGCGCCTGTTCTGCGATACTTCTGGGCAAATATCGCCAATGGTGATGCCTTATTTGATTTTCCAGAGCTACCCTTGGCTGTGAGAGAATACTTTGCTGAATTTGGTGCAGTTACGCTTGAGGGTGTGCCGCATCCGATCGATAACACAGCGACGCTTTGGCTAAAATCGAGATGTGAAAAAGGTCTTATTACATAAAAAACACAATTTGACAGAAGACCGATAAGATCAGTATAGTTAAAGACTGTGAAAAGTTAGGTTTACTCTATAGACAAGAGGCGAAGTCTGCTCTAGCTCATGCCAACAATTCAGCAACTAATTCATACCGAACGCAATAAGGCGAAGAAGAAGACAAAATCCCCAGCGCTGAAAAGCTGTCCTCAGCGTCGCGGCGTTTGCACCAGGGTTTATACTACTACGCCCAAGAAGCCAAACTCTGCGCTCCGCAAGGTGGCGCGGGTACGCCTTACCTCTGGCTTTGAGGTCACGGCATACATCCCAGGCATTGGGCACAACCTGCAAGAACACTCCGTAGTCATGATCCGAGGTGGACGGGTAAAAGACCTGCCAGGTGTCCGCTATCACATCATCCGGGGAACCTTGGACACGGCGGGCGTGAAAGACCGCAAGCAAGGGCGTTCTAAGTACGGTGCAAAGCGTCCTAAGCCGGGTGCAGCAGCAGCTACAACTGGTAAGAAGCGGTAATACCTTGCGCCGTGAGGGTCAGCAAAATTGCTGGCAGGCTATGAGTACTGATAAAATTGAGCGCTGTTAGGCTCTAGCGATCGCTTTTGTGGAGCGATCGCTGATTAGTGAGAATTCTTTCGCGAACCTCTAAGGCTCCCTAGGGATGCCAAGCGCCTAACTTCAAGCAACTGTAGTGCAGTCCAGTTTATTGCAGAAAGTAAGTTACTCCGTAGAAAGTCTATTGTTGAAGGTTTAATTATGTCTCGTCGCACTGTAATCCAGAAGCGTCCCATTCAGCCCGATCCTGTGTACAACAGCCGCGTCATCACCATGATGGTGGCGCGCTTGATGAAAAGCGGCAAAAAATCGATCGCTTATGGCATCATCTACGATGCGCTCAAGCTGATTCAGGAGCGTACCGGATCTGAGCCGCTGGAAGTCTTTGAGCGGGCGGTCAAGAACGCAACGCCCTTGGTAGAAGTGAAAGCACGTCGCGTCGGCGGTGCCACCTATCAGGTGCCGATGGAAGTGCGGACCGATCGCGGCACTGCTCTGGCATTGCGTTGGCTGTCCCAATATTCGCGCGCGCGTGCAGGTCGCACGATGGCAGGCAGATTGGCGAATGAGCTGATGGATGCAGCGAACGAGACGGGCAGCGCAATCCGCAAGCGTGAAGAGACGCACCGGATGGCAGAAGCAAACAAAGCTTTTGCGCATTACCGCTATTGATATCGTGATTCGATCGTTACTTTGTATTTCTGTTGAAGGATTTATCTAGCTGGGTTCTCTAACTTTGTGAAGACTAACCCTGATCGGGAATAAAAAGTATAAAATCTTAACAGACGCAGCGCTAAA
>JBBSFA010000725.1:0-2753 GCA_038239185.1 Elainellales cyanobacterium
AGGATGGAGAATATGTAAACTGCGAATTTAGTGTTGCCTTCCCAATAGTTTCTGGGGATGACTTACTGCGTTTTTTGGAAGAGGGGAAAGATACGGATGATGACAATACAGTCATCCGATCGCTGCGATCTTGGATTCAACAGCAGCAATGAGCGATCGCCCTTCTCCAATACATTCTGTTTTGACCGTTTGGAATCCTACAGTGCGGCAGGTTCAGCGGGCTAATGTGATCGCGGTTTTGCTCAGTTTCTTGCTGCTGGCAGGCTGCCGCCCAGATGCAGTGAGCGATGAGGCAGACGATCTTTCTGCCAGTCCGCAAGCCTGGTCAGCCGCTCAGACTCAAGGAAAACTTCAGCCGTTTCCGCCACGTCTGTCAATCCGGTTGCAACGGTTGCTAAACCATAGCGTGGGCGACGGGAAATTGCCCGGAGTGGTGCTTTATATTGCCACTTCTGATGGCGTTTGGATGGGAGCCGCTGGGCAGGCAGATCTGAAAACTCGCACGATCCTCAAGCCTACCGATCGCTTCCGAATTGCCAATCTGACCGAACTGTTTACGGCAGTGCTGTGTTTACAGCTCGCGGAAGCGGGCGATCTGGAGCTAGATGAACCGATCGCCACCTATTTGCTCGACGATGCGATCGCAAAACTGGGAATCGTTAAGTCTGGAGAGATCAAGCCTGGAGCAATTAAGCCCAGAAAAGTCGAGTCGATTACGGTGCGGCAATTGCTGAATCACACCAGCGGCTTAGCCGATTTGCAGCCCGACGCGCTGAAGCAGGCGGCAGAAACAACTCCCAAACATATCTGGACGGCAAAAGAGCTGCTGGATTTCTTGCCCGATCGCCTCTCCCAACGGCAGGTGAACGAGCCAACTCACGCCGCCACAAATTATTTGCTGCTGCAAATTATTCTAGAACGGGTGACAGGGCAACCTCTAGCAGAACTCTTGCGCGATCGAATCGTGCGACCGCTGAAGCTGGGCAATACGTTTCTGGAAAATCAGAAGCCCATCCCCACTAGCACGAGTCCGGGGTATTTTGTCCAGGGCTATCAGGATTGGAACAACGACGGCAAGTTAGAAAATGTCACCCAGCCGTTGATTAATCCGGGGCTGGGCATGGGCAATAACGGCGTTATCTCCAGCGCGCCGGATCTAGTGCGGTTTTTTCAAACCCTATTTACAGATGATAAGCTGCTGACTACCAGTTCGCTGAATCAGATGTTGACCTTGGTGCCTGTCAGCACAGATAGCTATGGGCTAGGCATAGTGCATAGCCAAACCCGGTGGGGAGAAGCCTGGGGTCAGGCAGGGATGGTCACAGGCTTCTCGTCGGTTTTGCTTTATTTACCCGTTCACGATCTGACCCTGGTGGTCTGGACAAATGATGGCGATCGTGGCGCAAACAATCCTTATGAGATCGCCGAAAAAAGTCTGGAAATCATTTTGGGCGATCCCTAGACCACAGCTATCTAGCTAAAAAGACCCGTGCCAAACACGCCCGATGAAGCTCTGCGGACTTTGAGCTTATAGTCCACCGATCGATTTGACCCGGCAACGGTGACTTTCAGAAAATAGTGACCGCTGTCTAGTTTGTCAGTCGTGGTGAAGTCTTTCGTTTTGCCAGGAGCCACCTTGTTAAAGGTTTGGAGGCTATTGCCGCGATCGGTCAACACGCTGGCAACCAGGTTGGGCTGTTTGATCAAGTCGGTCAGTGGGTTGAAATTACGCTCGTTTTGCAGCGACACCCGAACGCGGCTGCGCTTGTCGAGATCGAATTGGTAGAACAGCGGAGTGGCTTTGGATGCCTTGCTGGAATCTTCGCTGCTGGAAGATTTTTTTAAGGTGCCAAAATCTTTCTTGATGGCAAAGAGTGGGCTTGAACTAGCGCTAGCGCTGGAGAGCGGCGAGGCTAGAGCGCCTGAGTTCGATTTCAGCGTAGAAAAAGTCGGAGAAGTCAAAGTCGAAGTCATACTTATCCTGACAAATGATTGTGAGTAAGCGATCGATCACGGGTGGAACGGCTGAAAGCCCTAGCGAATGACATCCAGCTTTGACGAGATCGATCTACCGATACACGACGATCGATCGGGTCAAAAAGTTCACTGCAAGCTGAAAAATCTATGGCTTCAACTTCTGGCGCAATTCCTCCTCCTTGAACCCCACCCCGATCGCCGTTCCATTCTGTACAAACAAGGGGCGTTTCAACAGCATGGCATCTTGGGCAAATGCCTCGATCCACTGGTCATCTGTCCAAGTTTGTTTGGCTTCGTCCAGCGATCGATAGGATTGACCAGAGGTGTTTCGCATTGGGTTTGAACCTAACACATTCACCCAAGCTGCGATCGTCTGGCGATCGGGCGGCTGGACTTTCATGTCGATGAATTCGTAGGCAATTCCATCTTTTTCTAGCCATTTGAACGCTTTTTTGCACGTTCCACAAGTTGGAATTCCGTAGATCTGAAGAGCCATAGCGATCGTCATAAATCAGAACAATTGGCACATTGGAGAATAGCACGATTCCCGATCGCGATCGATTTGCCAGCGGCTCGCCCGTTGGCTAGGCTAAACTTTGGAAACCTTTGATCCGCGATCGACTACCGCGATATTGACTACCGCTTATGCTGAATATCCCCCAACTGCTGGCTGACGAACTCTCGCTCAGACCTGCCCAAATCGACAGCGCTTTAGAGCTGTTTGCTGAGGGTGCGACCATTCCGTTCGTAGCGCGCTATCGCAAAGAGCGCACGGG
>JBBSFA010000726.1:0-2749 GCA_038239185.1 Elainellales cyanobacterium
AGCAAATCAACAATGTGAATCAGCAAAGCGGCGAAAACTGTATGGGCAATGTGACCACCAGCGTCGGCAATCAGCTTTATGTTGGACCCGGTTCAGTGGAACAAGTTCGTAATAGTTCTCAGTATGTTGGCGGGCAATATGGCGACGGGCAATACGGCGGCGGAGATTCCTACGCTTATCCTGACTTTAACACCCCAACGATCGCGGTTCCCGTTAGCGTTCCAGTCGATGTCTATGCCCCAGCCTATGATCCTTCGTTCTACGGCAATCTTCCTTATGCGGGCATGGGCGGCTACCCAACCTACCCATCTAATTAAGCACGATAAGTCCGAATTTAGTGCCTAAAGCTCCTGCTTTAGGCACTAATTAGTGAACGAGGCTCCGCGATCGAGTAGCCCTGAGCATAGTTCACCCCCAACGCTTTCACCTTCTCTAGAATGGCATCGTTTTCTACAAATTCAGCGATCGTTTGAATCCCCATGACTTGACCAATTTGATTAATTGCCTCGACGATCGCAGTATCGATCGGATCATTCACAATGTGTTTAATGAATCCGCCATCGATTTTAATGAAGTCCACGGGTAAGTGTTTGAGGTAGGCAAAAGAAGACATGCCGCTGCCAAAATCATCTAAGGCAAATCGACAGCCCAGATTTCGCAGTTCATTGATCAACTGAGCGGCTTTAGTCAGATTGGAAATCGCAACCGTTTCGGTAATTTCAAAGCAAATCAGATGAGGTGGAATCTGATGTAACGTAAATTGCTCATGCAAGAAATCAATGAATTGATCGTCATTGATGCTTGTCCCAGAGAGATTGATTGCATACAGAGAGTTGCATTCCCCTGCCTGAAGCTGGGACTGCCGCCAAACTTCCCGGTAATGCTCTCCCTGCGTCGCAAACAACGTCCGAATCACCCAGCGATCGATCGCCTGCATCAGGTTATATCGTTCTGCTGCTGGCACAAATGCCATCGGGGCGATTAACTCTCCAGATTCATCCTGCAACCGCAGCAGTACTTCATAATGCTCCCCGATCGGTGAATTAGCCGCTAAAGGAATGATTTGCTGATAGTAAAGGCGAAAACGATCTTCCTGTAAAGCCTGAGTTAAGCGTGTCGCCCACTGCATTTCGCCTTGTTGCTGTGCTGATTCCAGATCATCAGCTTGATAGACATGAACTCGATTCCGCCCTTTATTTTTGGAAACGTAGCAGGCGGCATCAGCGGCGATTAAAACATCCATTGTGGTTCGGCTATGAGCATCAATCACCACTAACCCGATGCTCACGCCGATCGCAAATTGTTTATCTTGCCAAACAAACCGAAAGTTTTGAACTTGTTCCCGCAGTTCGTTCGCAACTTGTCGGGCTTTTTCTAAGGGGCACTGACTGAGCAACACGCCAAACTCATCTCCGCCTAACCGGGCTAAGGTGTCACTTTTACGAATGTGGGTTTGAAACAAAGCCGCCACCTGCCGCAGAAGCTCATCTCCAGCCACATGACCACAGGTATCATTCACCACTTTAAACTGATCTAAATCCAGATAGCACAGCGCATGAAATTGATTATCTGTTTGAGCGGTGCTGACCGCCTGCTCCAAACGTTTTTCAAACTCGCGTCGATTCACCAGTCCCGTTAGTCCGTCATAGCTGGCTTGCCAAGAAAGCTGCTTGGCTAAACTGAGGTTTTGAGTCACATCGTGGAAAATTAGCACCGTGCCAATCACTTGCCCATCGCTGCCCCGAATCGGAGCCGCCGAGTCATCGATCGCAAATTCCTGACCGTTGCGCGCAATCAGGATCGTGTGATTTGCCAGACCCACAATCCCGTTTTCTTGCAGCGCTTTCTCAGCAGGATCTGCAACCCATTGGCGAGTTGTTTCGTTGATGATTTGAAAAACTTCTGGCAACGGTAAACCTTGAGCTTCGAGCTGAGTCCAACCGGTTAACGTTTCAGCGATCGGGTTGAGATATTGCACCCGTGCCAATGCGTCTGTTGTAATCACGGCATCGCCGATCGATCGGAGGGTGACTTGAGCCAGTTCCTTTTCCTGAAACAGCGCTTCTTCCGCTCGTTTGCGCTCTGAGATGTCATTGAACGTACTGACGGCAGCTACAATGTTTCCCTCCAAATCAAAAATGGGTGTAGAATCCACGCTAAAAATAGCATAAGTGCCATCTCCGCGCCGATAGTTTATTTCTTCGGCTCTGACTAATTCACCGAAAGTTAATGCCCGAAACAGCGGAAATTCTTGCGGTTCGTAAGGTCGTCCATCCGTATGAAAAGTCGAATATTGGCGATAATCCTCATAGATTGAGGAGGGCAAAAAGGAGTGACGCAGCAACCGAGTGACTTCACTATTGTGAAACTGGATTCTGCCGGAGGAAGCTTCGGCAATTAGCACTCCTAAGGGGAACTGCTGCAAGATTTGCTCCAATCGGCTGCGTTCAGCTTCAAGTTCAGCTCGTGCAGCTTGTTCTATCTCTAAAAGTCTAGCGCGTTCTATTTCCACTTGTTTGCGATCGTGGATATCATTGGCGATACCGAACCACCGGACAACTTGTCCCGAATCATCGCGCGAGGGAAGGCTCCGCACCATGAACCAGCGATATTCGCCATCTGAAGCGCGACGAAAACGCATCTCTACTTCATAATCGATACCGTTCAGAATCGATTGATTCCAGAGGGGCAAAATTTGTTCTCGATCCTCTGGATGAAGGGCTGCAACCCAACCATTGCCAAGAGTTTG
>JBBSFA010000727.1:0-2743 GCA_038239185.1 Elainellales cyanobacterium
GTTTCAAACGTTTGCGGCAGTTCATCCTGCCGGATCGGCAGACTTAAAACCTGCGTGCCCTTGGCGACCATTGCCACTCCAGACGATCCTGCCGCATCCTCCACCGTAAACGCCAAAAACGTCCCTGCCGCCACGCCGGGACTCAGCTCATAGCCGATCGATCGCGCCAACTCCAGAACCGATCGCCGTTCAGTTGCCGTCAGCAGATAGCCTTCATTAATAATGCGCTCCTGATAGAAGCTCAGAATATCCATCACGATCGCCCAAGCATCCAACAGCGCAATCGCCGGATCATCCAGCGATCGAGTCGTCAAACGTTCTAATGGGCGGTTCCCTGAAATAGTCAAACTTGAAAGCTGACTGAGTAACCGCTGCCGCACCGTGGCATACTCACTAATGCGATAGGTGAGCTGCGATAAGCCTGGACGGTTCTTTGGTTTAGGAACTAATGGAGAGTCAGTCATAGAAAGCGATTGTTCCTCACTAAATATTCTTTTAGATAATTAACTTTACAATCCCCCTTGCAGATTTAAACTGACGCGACCGTTTTCTGGAGCGTTGGGCGTATTGTCCAGAAGCGGAATCTCCAGCCGATCGAAGCTGATTTGTCCGGTTTCCAATTCGCGATCGGCGGGTCGTCCCCAGCGCTGGAAACGAGTGACTTTAACATAGCGAACGCCAGCAATTTGCATCGCGGCTGTGACCACTTGGCTAAGATAAACCGATTGACCGAAGGTGAAGCGATCGGCATGGAAAAAAGCCAACTGTCCATTGGGTAAAACGCTGCTGCTGAAGGTGTCGAGCAGGGCTTTTTTGACGGCACTTTGGAAATAATCGGGAGCGATCTGCACCGTCATCGCGATTTCTAGCGGCACAAAACGCGGCGCTTCAATTTCGATATCGTGCCCTGCCAGCCGAAAGCCTTCCAAAAAGTCTCGCAGACCACGCTTAAAGGCTTCATCGATCGCCAGTCCACCTGCGCGATCGACGGTGATAAACAGCGTGTACCAACTGCCCGTCCAGCGACGAGTTGCCAAAGCTCTTTGCACACCCGGATAGCGCTGTGCAACTTCGGCGTAGTCTTTTTCTGTCACCGCCCGCTGCTGCTCCCGGAAGGACTGCGGAGCATACAGCCGCACCTGCTCGATCGGCTCTGGCTCCGTTCCCCCTTGGGCGGGCAGGGGATTGCGAACGGCTTTAATGGCAGCGCTCAAGCCCCTCTGGGTCGCACTTGGCGCAAAATAGGCGATCGCTTCTGCGCCAATGTTGCCGCTGCTGCCGTTGCCAATCCGATAGCTGGCGATCAGTTTCGTATCTGGTCGGGGACGCTTGCCCAAGGCATCATCGCCAAACCGCAGCGAGGCGCGTCCGTCGTCCTCGGTTTCTACGACAAAATCGCGGGCAAAGCGATCGCTGTTCAGCAGATCTCGCTGGACTTGCCAGCGCAGGTCTGGATCTTGCGCTTCCCAGATCTGTACGGCAGGTTGGGTGTTTCGCATTTCCCAGCGCATGGCTTGACTGGCAGGGGCTTTAGGGTCAACCAGCACCCATTGGTTTTGCCGATCGCGAACGTAGCCCTGCTGCGTCAACGGTCGGTTTTTTAAGCGAGGGCGCAGGCGCTCCCAGCCGTCTGCTTGGGTCAAATCTTCTACTGTCACCGTCCGTCCGGCATCGGCAAGCACAACGTTACCGCGCGCAATGCTGAGATTGGCGATCGGACGGTCTTGCTGATCCAGATTAGAGAGATACAGATCAAACGGTAAGGCATCGGCTGTTGCCCATTCCACCTCAACGATCGCGGTATTATTGAGCGGATCGGTACTTTGATGCACCTGGGTTAATCGCACCACATGCCGACGAGTTGGATCAGCATCAAACGACTGTCCTGTGGTGATGCCCAGCACTTCTTCAAACAGCAGCACTCTGCCGGGTTTTAGTGCTTGAGCCAGCGATCGAGCGGCATTATCCAACAGCGTGGCGCGAGTCGAGCCTTGCGGCAGTCGGCACTGTTCATCTGCCCAGGTATAAAAACGAATCTCGTTGCAAACATCCTGCAATGTGGCATCATGCAGCGTTTCAAAGACCTGCGCTCCGCTACTTAAAGCAATATCCAGCTTCTCAGGCGATAGCATTCCTGGCGCAAGATCCACACGAGTCAGCAGTTGAATTCCAGAGCGGCGTGATGCTTTTGCTGCTCCGGGTAACTGTACAGTTCCCTCGACGGTGAACACAACCCAAACTCTGGCGTTGCAGCCATCGTTCATTAAATAGTCTAATAGCCGCGCATGGCGACGCACCGAAACTCGTTTTCGAGCGGTTCCCAGGTAAGCTTCTGTAGCGATCGCATCCTGGTAATAGCTCAGGTGATCTGCCGCATATGCCATTAGTTCGACTAGCATCACACCCAAATCTGCCGGACTGCGCTCTTGCCATTGCGGCAGCGTGATCGCCAGCCGATCGAGCATGAGCTGCCGGAAGCTGGCATAGTCTTTGGCTAAATAGTCGATCGCAGGCGGCGGCAGCGGTTTAGCGGCAGGCAATTCGGGGGCTTCGCAGTCAAATTCGCTGAGCGCTTCGACCCAAAAGGAAAAGTTGACCTGTGCGAGCTGTGGATCAATGCCCGCAGGTGGATTGGTGTTCGTTGCAGAAGTTACCAGTTGCAGCCTGTACTCAGAGAAATCGCCGATCTGATTGACCCGCAGCAGCAGCACGTTTTCAAACGAGCTGACAGATTCTACTTGAA
>JBBSFA010000728.1:0-2730 GCA_038239185.1 Elainellales cyanobacterium
TGGGCTGCGCCTGCACTCGATCGATCCAGGCACGAATGGCTGGAAAATTCTCCAAACTAAAGCCGCCTTCATCGGCAACATGGGTGTAGGCAAATAGAGCAATATCGGCAATGGTGTAGCGATCGCCGACTAAAAAATCGTGATTCGATAATCGTTTTTCCACCACAGTTAGGGACTCATAGCCTAATTCTTGCTTCTTTTTAATCACTTCCTGATACTCGTCTGCTTTTTTCAAAACTGAGATCAGAAACCGAGCCGTGGCAATATTGGGTTCATGACTGTATTGCTCAAAGAATAGCCATTCTAAAACTCTTGCCCGTTCCAGGCGAGCGATCGGGAAAAACGGAGTTCCTTCGCTGAGGTGAATCAAAATCGCGTTTGATTCTGGTCAATTACCCCACCCACAAGGGGATGGGGCTTGTAACTAGCCCGCAAGGACTGTCACATTTGGCTGATTGACATCAGCCTGCTCTACCGACTGACTAGCAGTAGTAAAGAGAAGATAGTTGTCCCGAATATTAATCGCTGCATTCACGTCAGCATGAGCCTCGTGTCCACAATTGCGACAATGGAATCTAGATTTTTTCCGATTCGTTCGGGAAATGTGCTTGCACACGCTACACCGCTGGCTAGTGTGTCGTGCATCGACAAACGCTACCCGCTTTCCTTGCGCCTCTGCTTTGTATGCTAGAAACGCTTCAAGCTGATAGAACGTCCAGCTAGACAACCATTTGTTTAGCTTCTTACCTCGTCTCTGCGTTCGGATTCCTGAGAGATCTTCTAACGCAAAGACCGCAACGTTCGGCTGATTTGCCAGCTTCTTACTAACACAATGATTAACGTCCTTCATGAACCGCTTCTCTTTGCCTGACATCGCCCGGAGGCGACGCTTTGCGCTTCGAGTGCCTTTTTGTTGGAGCGTCTTTCTGTTGTGTAAGTAGCGTCTCTGAGTCGCACGAATCTTTGACCCAGAAACGAATTGTCCGTCCGAAGTTGTAACGAGTTGATACAACCCTCTATCAAGCCCCTGAACATCCCCGAATTTTTGCAGTTCTGGGTCTTCAGTCTCAAAAACTAATCTTACCCAGAACTGCTTATCGTGTTTGGAGTAGGTAACAGTTGCAGCAGAAAACTCCCAATTCTCAAAAACCGCTCGAAAGTATTCAGGAACATTCAAAATCACCTGGACTCGTTTGCCGATGCAAGAAAGGGTGAGCTGCTGTCCCCTCAGAGTGATGGTGCGTTTGTCATACCGCAAACCTGATGTCGGTTTTTTTCGAGGTTTTCGTTTGAACTTGGTTGCTTTGACTGCCTCCATCGCATTGTCTCGAACCGTTTGCAACAAAGCAGAAGGCACACCGGAATGCTTCTGCCGCAAGTCTGCATACAGATCCCGGTGTGCCTTGTTTTTGTTGTAGGTACTGTTTTCCAATGCCCAATCGACGTGTGCATTGAATATCTCTGCACACTCAGCCATGAGCGGCAAAAACCGCTCGGATGGTAGATCGACTGGGATGGAGACGGTACGTTTCATGGCAATTAGACAGCCGCTAGAACCTTGATTTTGCCAAACAGAATGTCGCAGTCGTCAGGAGTTAAACCCCAATCCCAGCGATATTCTCGGACGCAACGATGGAGCAAGTCAGCCAGTCCATCAGGAGGAAGGCTTTCTTCAACTTCAATCACTTGACCAATCGAACCGTAATCTGCCAGTTCCGTAGCGGTTTTATCAAGTGCCGTTAGAACGTGCAAATCGCCCTCTTTAGACTCAGCCAGTACCAGCGCGACGGTGATGTCGTTGTGGTATTCGCAATAGACATCTTTTTTGAGTGTTAGTTGCATTAGACCCATCCTTGCTTTTTCTTGCACCAACCCTTATTCTTGCCATCCTCAGACTTTCCCAGGTTTTCCGGGTCAGCCTTCCAGGAGTCTCCTCCTGCCTTTTTGCACTCTTCCGATGTCATCGGTCGCTCAAATAGATCCCCCTGGTCAGGATCTTTCTTCTTCTTTTTCGACATACTGAATTTGCTCCTTTGTTGCCTTGTTCAACATTGGGGAAGTCGTCCTGGTTGAGTGTGCCGCACTCTTCCGGGGCGCATTCTTTAGTACAATTGAATCGTACCTTATATGTTTAAGCAATATACACCGATTTATGAAAGTTTTATCAAGTTCTCATGCAAAACACTGTCTTGGCTACCACATCGTTTTCTGTCCAAAATATAGGCATCAAGTACTTGAGGGTGTGGTTGAAATTGAGTTGAAACGAATTTTTGGAGAGGTCTGCAAAACTTACGACTGGATTTTACACAGTGTTGAGGTGATGCCTGATCATTGCCACTTGTTCATCCAGGCAGACCACACTACTGCACCCGTCACCATTGCCAAAACAATTAAGTCAATATCGGCTGTTCATGTTTTTCACGCAGTTCCAGACTTAAAAAAACGTAAGTTTTGGGGATCTGGATTGTGGTCAGATGGTACTTACTATGGCAGCGTAGGGCACGTCTCAGAGGAAGCAGTGAAGCGGTATATCGAAACCCAGAAGCAGAGAGGTTGACTGTGACCCGATAGGAGTCTGTCGATTCCTCACCGACCCCAATCCCTTGCTCAACTCCGTTTCGCTTTGCTCAAGGGGTCACTTCGTCTACGCCTTCGGCGGAGCGAAGCTCTACGACTCGCCTCTCATCCCCACCCACAAGGGGATGGGGTTTTCCCGGCGATTTTTATAAA
>JBBSFA010000729.1:0-2727 GCA_038239185.1 Elainellales cyanobacterium
GCAGTCTCCCGTGCTGGTTGCGATGGAAGATGCGCCCGGAAAACCTGACCCCACCGGGCTTTTTCAAGTTGTCCAGCAGCTAGAAGCGCAGCATCAGCTAGATTCAACCCCTGCCGTTCTATATGTTGGCGATACCGTTGCAGACATGCAGACCGCCGCCAAAGCCCGCTCGCAACAGCCCGCTCGCCCTTGGATTGCGGTAGGAATTCTGCCTCCCCACGCTCAACAGTCAGCAGAGTATCAGGCAGCCTACGAAAGCCAGCTTCAGCAAGCTGGGGCAGCGATCGTTCTGCCAAATGTTGAACAGCTTGACCCAGAGCAGATTCGATCGCTGCTTCGCTAAAAACAGACCCTCGATCCAAAAATCAAACGTGATGCGGCTATTTGTTCTTAACAACTAGCTTATAGAGCCATTCCAGCCCCATCGTGCTGATCCAAACCGGAACGATTGAATCGATGAACCGACCCTGAACTTGGTTTCGGTAGACGGTTTTCATGCAAATTTTCTGGGTAGTTGCCACGGCAATGTTACTCCTCAACCATTAATTCAGAGTGAGTAGAGGACTACATATATTGAAAGTCCCGTATAGAGACTACAAAGACTACCAGCCTATTACGGAGAAAATGCTATTTTTAAGCGCAATTTTTGACTTTGTTCAATTTCAGCGCAATCTCAAAGGCTGACAGAGGAATCACGACCAGCCAAAATGCCGATCCCAATAGAACAATCTGCCAAGACTGCCAATGGGTTCTAGACGTAGTGCTATCCAGCAAAAAGGCGCTGAGTAAAATCAGAAAAGTGAAGAGGGCGATCGGGAAGTAAATGGCGAGAAGACTAATTTGCATTCCGGGGCTGTACCATTGCGATAGATTGGAGCGATGTGAGCGACTGTCATATCTATCTACAGACAGATTTCAGCGAAACAGTCATATCTTCACCAATCAGTAAAATCCCTTAAGGCTAAAGCGCCGCAAATCGATCGCTCGTCTCAATCAAGGCGCTGCGAATCCCCGGTTCTGTCATCGAATGTCCCGCATCTGGAATCACCATAAATTCTGCCTCAGGCAAAGCTTGGTGCAGTTCCCAGGCAGAGATCATCGGGCAAACAACATCATAGCGACCCTGCACAATCACGATCGGCAGATGGCGGATGCGATCGCAGTTCTTCAAAAGCTGATCTTCTGTCTCAAAGAATCCCTTGTTGACAAAGTAGTGGCACTCAATCCGGGCAAACGCATCGGCAAATGAGCTGTCTCCAAACCGCTGCTGAAGCCCTGAGTCTGGAATGAGTTTGCTGGTGCTGCCTTCCCAAATTGACCAAGCTCGCGCCGCTTCTAGGCGAACCGATCGATCGGCGCTCGTCAAGCGCTGGTAGTAAGCCGCAATTAAATCGGCGCGATCGGCAGGGGGAATCGGCTGCAAATATTCCTCCCAGGCATCTGGAAAAATGTAGCTTGCTCCTTCCTGGTAAAACCAGCGCAGCTCTTTTTGCCTCAGCAAGAAAATTCCGCGCAAAATCAACCCTTTACAGGCACTAGGATGACTCTGGCTATAGGCGAGCGAAAGGGTGCTGCCCCAGCTCCCGCCAAACACGACCCATTGCTCTATTCCCAAGTGCAGCCGAATTTTCTCAATATCGCTGACTAAATCCCAGGTTGTATTGTCTCTTAGCTCTGCGTGAGGCGTACTTTGCCCACAGCCCCGCTGATCAAACAGGACAATGCGCCATTTTTTTGGATCAAAATATTGCCGATACAGCGGATCGCTGCCGCCACCGGGACCGCCATGCAAAAAGACAACGGGCTTGCCTTGAGGGTTGCCTGATTGCTCAAAATATACGGTATGCAGGTCGGAAACTTGTAGCGTGCCAGTCTGATAGGGGGCGATCGCTGGATAGAGTTGTCGCATAAAGGCGATCCGGTACAGATTAAAGTAAGACAAGTAGGCAAGCTAAATTTAGCAGGCGAGTTTGTGTATGAGTGCTTCGACTGAGTTTCAGCCTAACCAAATTCTCTACTTGCAACATCAAACCACGCGCGTCTATGCCGAACTGATCCAGATTGTTCCAGAACGGCAACTAGGCTGGGTGCGTCCGTTGGCATTGGTAGAAGGCGCATTGGTAGAAATCGATCGGCTCGATTGGCAACAGGCTGATTTCAGGTCGCACTTGCATGATCTGCGGCAAGGATCGGACTTGCTCTGTCCCCTATCGCTCTTTCAGATGGCACTGGATGTAGAGGTTGTGCCTGTCCTGATGGCTTTAGAAACTTTTAAGCAGCCGCTCGAAGAAATTGCTGACCTGACTTCTAAAATCCATCAAACTGCCCATCAGCGGCTTCAGAAGTTTGTCCGCGACTTGTGGCAGACTCATCCGCAAGTCTTTCAGAATTAAAGACCAGAATTAAAGGCGAGCCTAGAAAAATCCGTTAATCAACTTTACGGATTAGGCACTAGTTGCACTCTGCCTGCATCCATTTCAGACATTAATAGCTCCAACGCTTCGTAATCCACATCAGAGACATAGCCGAGGCGAGTTAACTCATAGTTAATCTCGTTCTCAATATCTGGCGTAAGTTGTCGAATATAAAGGGCTTTTGAGACGAGCTGTCGAATTGCATGAGTAGGTTTCATAACTAATGTGCAATAGGGGAGGGGAGCATCCTTGTTCCATTGTTCACAATCTTCTTTCAGATAGCTCAGTTCTCGCATGATCCAGCACGTCTGAC
>JBBSFA010000730.1:0-2726 GCA_038239185.1 Elainellales cyanobacterium
GGAACTGCGCCGACTTGGCGACGGGTCCCAGGAAGACCAGAATTGCCAAGAGAGCAGCGATCGCGCCACTCAGCGTACCGGACTCTACCAGCGATTCCAGCCGCATCCCCATCGGCTCAAACTCAAACGTGCCCGTTGCCCAGAACAGACCCAGCATCCCCAGCAGCAAGCCAAAGTCACCGACTCGGTTGACGACAAACGCTTTTTGGCAGGCATCGGCGGCAGGTTTGCGATCGTACCAGAAGCCAATCAGCAGGTAGGAACACATGCCCACCAGTTCCCAGAACACATAGACCTGCAAGAGATTTGGGCTAACGACTAAGCCCAACATCGACGAGCTAAACAGACTCAGGTAGGCATAGAATCGCACATAGCCTGGATCGTGAGCCATGTAGCCATCGGTATAGACCATGACAAAAAAGGCAACCGTGGTGACAATCACCAGCATCATGGCGGTGATGTGATCGACCGTGAAGCCCATTGTCAGCCGGAAATCTCCGGCAGATGCCCATTCAATGATTTTTGTATAAGGCGCGTGCCCTTGAATTTGGCTGAATAACAGCAGAAAAGACAGCACCATTGTGGTTCCCAGCAGGGAGACAATGAAGCCCGCACTCAGGCGGCGATAGCTGTTAACAGTTTTTCCATACGAAACTAACCCTAAACCTAGAATCATCGCGCCTGCCAGCGGCAGGACGGGAATTAACCAGGTTAATTCATACAGTGGCTCCATGACTTACGCCCGCTCCAAGTTTCTCGTCGAGTTGGCAAAACCGCTACTTGGCAAGCCCATAGTTGGCAAGACCGTTCACTTGGCAAAACCGTTTACATTGTGACACAGACCTGCCTGAGAAGCGTCTTAAAGGAAACCAAAGCTCGAAAACGAAGCGATTTAGCTAGTCTTCTTTTTGGCGCAAGGAAGCGATCGCCTCTACAAAAGCCTGATGCTCAGCCGATCGCACTCCCTCCTGCACTACTTCCAGCACCCGCGCCATGTTGTCCGCCAGCAGGTCATTCACCGCCAGCCACAGCCCCGGAAAGGTTTGGCTGCGAATTACGCCCATCTCGTCGGGTAAGAGCAACTGATAAGCACCTTCAACAAGCTGAAACCACTCCAGTTGATTTTCGTAAGACTGCCAGATGATGTATTCCAACACGCCATTGCGGCGATAGGCTTGCTTTTTAGTGCCTGTGTCGATCGCCACGCTGCTGGCAGCAACTTCAACAACCAGTTCAGGTGCGCCCTCAATGTAGCCTTCGCGGCTCAGTCGCGTTTGTCCTCCTGCGGCAGGCTTAATCAGCAGAACAGCATCGGGCTGTGGCTCGTTGTCTAGATCTAGTCTGACGGTTGGTGCATCACTTAGATCAACCCCAGGAGTCAACGCTTGATAAACACCCAGCCAGGTCATGATTCGGCTGTGAGGCTTTCCGTGCTGTTCATGGCGTAATGGAGATGCCACGTAAACCACTCCTTCGATCAGTTCTGCTCTGTGGATATGCGTTGCCGCTTCGTAGCGCCGCTCGAACTCTGGGCGAGTCAAGCGATCGCCACTTTCCAGCGGTAACGGACGATCGGGATGGGAAACTTGGGGAGAGAGGGGAAGGTTAGTGGTCATGGCGATGTCTTAAGCCTGTTCCAATTGACCTTGATCATATCGAAGTTACTTGACCAGCAGCACCGACTTGACTGGGCGATCGATTGCCTGTCCATTTTCGTCTAGCTTGCCGTGGTAAGTCGTCCCATTGTAGTAGAGCGCGGCAGAACTGCCACCGTCCAGATTCAGTGCCCGCTGGACATCTAGCGATTTCATAAAGTCTGCTAGTCCTTGCAGCGTCATGCCAGATGCCTCTGGCAAATCTGGCTTTTCTGCCACCATGACTAGGATGATGCTGCCGTTAGTGGTTATGCCGATCGCGCTGCGGGGACTCAGGCGGGCATAGTCGATCGGATCACGGGCGATCGCTCCAGTCGCATCCGTTTCTAAAAAGCTTTCGGGCTGCAAATTTAAGTCCGGCAACAGGCGGGGTCCTGCGCCGAGCGCGTTGATGAGCTGACAGTCCGCTGGGGCAGGATCATTATGCAAGGTGATGTCGTAGCGAATCGCTTGCCCACCCGTAGCCTGCTCACATTGGTATTGGCGGAACTCGCTGCGGTTCAGCACCTTACTGAGATAAGGCGCGAGATTTGGGTTTCGGGTGAGGCGATCGTTTTGCTGGGGATCGACGGCGAGTTGCTTGTCCAAAGTCACGTAAGCCGTAGACTGGTGGTTCTCTGGATCAAAAAAGCCACCGTTGATCACGGCGATCGCTTGATGCGGCACAGCAAAATCCTTTAGCGTTGCCACTTCTGGCGTGATTGCGGGAATCACTAGATGCTGGCTTGAGGCTGGAATCAGCACTGTATGCACGATCGCTTGAGGCAGCGTATAGGTTTTGTAGACAGGCTCTTGAGTTGCAGGTTCTGGGCTAGCCGGACTAGAGGTTGAATCGATCGCGGCTGTGTAAGCCTTCGGAATAGATGTGCCTGTAGGCGAGGTCGATTTGGGGAAATAGGTCACCGAAACTAATAAAGCCTCTAACCCAACGAAGCCGAGGCATAATATCCAAAATAGTTTCACTCGCCGATCCTCAAAGTACGTACCGCTTTTCGCTTTCACAAAAAACGTGAATTGAACAGAATGAATTTCAATTGAAATTCATTCTGTTCAATTCACGTTTCTCTAAAC
>JBBSFA010000731.1:0-2724 GCA_038239185.1 Elainellales cyanobacterium
AAAGTCGATTTGCCGCAGCCCGACTCCCCGACTAAGCCCAATCGCTCGCCTGGAGCTAAAGTCAGCGACACATCATCCACTGCCCAGTGAGTGAGCGCTGCCTCTGAAGCATCGCCTTGCTGATGGGGATAGGCAACCCGCAGATTCTCAACGCGAAACAAGGATTCTGTCATGCTGCTATGCCTCAAACGCAATGCCTAGCCACTCCCGCAGATGCGATCGCACTGCCGCCGCAAAGACTGGACGTTGCTCAAACTGCTCGGTTCGCAAAGGCTTGCGCTCTTGATCTAAAGTCCAGCCATAGTCGCTGCTCAGCCGCAGTTTGTTCTGCCAGTCGGAGATAGACAGGATCAATGGGAATGATGAACTCTCATAATCCTGCACCCGAAAGACATAGTTAAACGTGTTGTGTTTGCCTGGAGCGATCGTAGAGGGTTGACCAAACTTCTCTTTTAGCCGCGATCGCGCCTGCTCCACCGAAGCTGCATCGCCTCCCTCGTCCAGCATTTTCACTGCCAAAGTCAGCGCAAAATAAAACTCTTCTACCGGCACAAACTCTAGCTGCATAGCTCTCCAAACACCGCATGATCAAAGAGTTTATCACTGCGCTAGCCCAGACTGTCGTGCGCTCAATTCAATCAGGGATTACTAAATACGCTGGATGCATCTGTGATTGTGATCCCCAAATCATGACCTATAACCTGAGAATTATCGACATCCCTATCACAGAACGCCCGCGTGAGCGGCTGATTGCTCATGGCGCAAAAACATTGGCAACGGCGGAGCTGATTGCGATTTTGCTTGGCACAGGGCAAGGCGCGGGCAAACTCTCCGCGATCGGCTTAGGGCAGCATATTCTGCAAATCCTGGCAGAAAGTCAGCGTGATCCTTTAGCGATGCTGCGAGACATTAGCCCGCGTCAGCTCACAGAAATTCATGGGATTGGGGATGCTAAAGCCGCGACCATTTTGGCGGCGATCGAGCTAGGCAAGCGGGTGCTTCAGTCTCGCCCCGCCGATCGCACCATCATTGACGATCCTGCCGTAGCCGCTGCCGCCTTGAGCCACGACCTGATGTGGCAACCCCAAGAGCATTTTGCCGTGCTGCTGCTCGATATCAAGCACCGACTGCTAGGGACGCAGCTAATCAGCATGGGCACTGCCACCGAAACGATCGCCCATCCCCGAGATATCTTCAAGGCAGCGATTCGGCATGGAGCCGTTCGCGTCATTGTGGCGCACAATCATCCGTCTGGCAGCTTGGAACCCAGCCAGGAAGATATTGCTTTAACCCAGCAGTTGCTCAGCGGCGGACGGGTGCTGGGGATTCCTATCCTCGATCATCTGATTTTGGGGAACGGCAATTTTGCCAGTCTGCGCCAAACGACCGCCCTTTGGCAGGACTGTCCCCAGGGGGATTAAAATCAGCAAATTGAACGGCGATCGAGGCAAAGCATACTCTCGAAAAACACTGTTTTTCTCTCTTGCACAGTTCAGCATCCTGACCTATACTTGAACCTCGGATAAAGGCTATTCGGGTAAAATTATGCGGCTACGACACGTCCAGCCAGGAGGGGGTTATTCCTGAAACACTTACTTTAACCGTCAGCTTGAGAGGTACGCGCGAAGTGAAAGACAACTGTCAGCTCTTTCGCCTTGCCGGATTGCTTGATGCGTTTTCCGAGCCAACCTTCCGTAAGGTGATGGAAAAATTTGTCGAAGAAAGCCCTAAAAGCTTTATTCTCGACCTATCTCAAATTGACTTTATCGACAGCTCCGGGCTAGGGGCTTTGGTTCAACTAGTCAAAAAGGTTCAAACCGGAGGCGGCACTCTCCAGATTGTCACCAATCCCCGTGTGACTCAAACGGTTAAGCTGGTACGGCTAGAGAAGTTCTTGTCGCTTCAAGACTCGGTGAATGTGGCTCTAGAAAATCTGAAGAAGTGAATCCAGCCAGCACCTGGCAAATTTAAGGAGCTAGTGCAAATTAAGGAGCTAGTGAAGTGACTTCTGGGCAGGAAATAAGTTTAGACCTCCCTGAAGTGTCTCGCTTGTGCGTGCAGTTTGCCGAGTCGATCGCTCCATCCTCGTCTGGGCTTGCTGCCCAAGTTCGGCAAATTTCTCCTGCGGCGCTTGCCTATTTGGGCGACGCAATTTACGAGCTATACATGCGATCGCGCTATTTGTTGCCGCCCAAACGGATTCAGCTTTATCATAATCAAGTGGTGGCTCAAGTCAGAGCTGAAGCCCAAGCCCAACAATTGCAGAGCCTTCAACTCCACCTGACTGAGGCGGAACAAGCTATTCTTAAACAGGGACGAAATGCAGCGAGGCGAACCAAGCGCGTTGATCCAGAGATCTATCAGCAAGCGACCAGTCTAGAAACGCTGCTGGGCTATCTGTATCTCACCGATCCCCAACGGCTTGCTGAACTGCTGAGCCAGCTATCGATCGAATAATTGCAACAAAACGCGATTGACCGATCGCCTATTTTTGCTCTTTAATCAACGAATATGTATTTGCGCTTCCTATAGGCGATTGCCCTACAGCTTAATTTTCAATTGCCTGCCCAATGCCTTTCAGACAAGCTTTTATCTAGAATTTGGCGCTGTATTGAGTTCCAAGTATTGAGTTCCAAGCTGTCAAGTTTCAAGGATCGATGCCAGCTTGCAGTATTTATGTGAAAGGTCTGCGCTCATACATTACGCCTATTCATTCAGCCTATA
>JBBSFA010000732.1:0-2715 GCA_038239185.1 Elainellales cyanobacterium
GATTGGTCGATGTCTGGATCTGGACTAGCTCAGTATCGGCGATCGACTTTAGCAGAGGTTGAAGGACAAGTCTTAGAGATTGGGTTTGGGACGGGTTTGAATCTGCCGTATTATCCCGATCGCATTCAGAAGATTGTGACGATCGATCCCAACTCTGGCGTTCATAAATTGGCTCAACAGCGAATCAAATCTTCGGATATCGCAGTGGAGCATCTGATGCTTAAGAGTGAAGCATTGCCGATGCCAGATAATAGTTTTGACAGCGTTGTTAGTACGTTCACGCTTTGCAGTATTGCAAATGTAGAGCAAGCGCTTCGGGAAATTCATCGGGTGCTGAAACCGGGCGGCAAATTCTTTTTTGTGGAGCATGGGCGGAGCTGCGAATCTAGCGTTCAGGTTTGGCAAGAGCGATTGACTCCGCTGCAAAAAATCATTGCAGATGGCTGTCATCTGAACCGCAATATTCGGCAGTTGGTTGAGCAGCAATTTGGCACAGTGGCAGTGGATGAATTTTATGGTGAAAATCTGCCTAAATTTGTCGGATACTTGTATCAGGGAACAGCGACTAAATTGAGGAGCGATCGCAATGCCTGAACTTGCCAAGCCTGAACTTGCTAAGATTTGGATCTATCCAATCAAATCGCTGGATGGGGTGGAGGTGTCACGGGCAGAAATTTGGCAGGGGGGTTCGCTGGCGGGTGATCGCGAGTTTGCCCTAGTCGATGCAGCAGGGAAGGTGATCAATGCCAAACGCACCGCTGAGATTCACAAAATTCGATCGACGGTTGATTTATCGACTCGGATTGTGACTTTGGCAGCAAGTAGCGATCGAGCCAATGGGGATAAAGTTTCATTCCATTTGGATTACGGTCGCGCGGGTCTAGAAGCTTGGTTCAGTCAGTTTTTTGGCTTTCGAGTCTCGATGGTGCAAGATCGGCAGATGGGCTTTCCAGATGATACCGAGGCTTCGGGGGCAACGATCGTCAGTGTGGCGACTTTAGAAACGGTTGCCGCTTGGTTTGACATCAGCCTGGATGAAACCCGTCGCCGCTTTCGGGCAAATCTAGAAATTGTTGACACAGATCCATTTTGGGAAGACCAGCTCTATACCGCCGACGGCGAGTCGATCGCCTTCCAAATTGGTGCAGTCACTTTCAACAGTAGCAATCCCTGCCTACGCTGCATTGTGCCCACCCGCAATCCGGAAACGGGCGATCGCACTCCCGACTTTCAACAGCGCTTTGCCGCTAAACGAGCTGAAACTCTGCCGCCTGAAGCGCCGCGATCGCGATTCAACTCGTTTTATCGGCTGACGCTGAATACGAAAGTGGCGGCATCAGAGGCGGGGAAAGGGTTACGGGTGGGCGATCGAGTCGAGCCATCTAATCGGGCAGGTGCATAATCGATCGATACTGCCCTTCCATCTGCTGCATCTGCTTGGAGTTGCGCTGGCTTTGCCACTGGCTTTGCTCAAACAGGGTTTGCCGGAGGGCTTCTAGGTCGATCCCAGTGGGTTTGCCGTGGGCGATCGTTTGTTTGCCATTGACCCAAACGCTATCTACAACGTGGGCGGGTCGTCCTAATATCAGCAAGCCGATCGGATCGGTGCGGGGCAGCAGCGACAGATTGGTCAGGTCATACAGCACCAGATCAGCTTTTTTACCCACCTCGACCGTCCCTAATTCGTCTGCCACTCCTAGCCCGATCGCGCCGCCTAACGATGCCATTTCGATTGCCTGTCGGGGGCTGATCCAGTGGCGATAGTCGGAATCGGTGACGTTGTGCAGGATAGAGCCGATTTTGATTGCCTCTAACAAATCTTGAGAGTCATTACTGGAGGCTCCATCGCAGCCAAATGTCACATTTACCCCTGCCTGCCGATAGCTCAGCACGGGGGCAATGCCGCTGCCCAAGCGCAAGTTGCTGAGCGGATTGTGAACCACCGTCGATCGAGTGGCGGCGAGCAGGGCAATATCCGCATCACTCAGCCAAACGCAGTGGGCTAATGAGGTGCGCGATCCCAGAAAGCCCAGCCGCTTTAGATATTCCACAGCGCTACAGCCGTACTGTTCTTCTGCTAATAGCAGTTCGGCGCAGCTTTCTAGCAGGTGCGTGTGGCGGCAAAGCGAGTGGCGATCGCTAAATTCAACGCAGCCTTCTAGCAATGCATCCGAGCAAAGCTGTGCCCCGGTTGGCGCTACGACTAAACTAATTCCTGCCTCTGGATCATGAAATTTCCCAACCATCTGTTGCAACAGCGCTAAGACATCTTCAGCGTTGTACTGATATGGCTCATGCTGGATGAGTTGTCCGCCCGTGGGGACGCTAGCAGCCAAAGGCTTGTCCTGTATCAGCGGAGCCACAAAGGCGCGAATTCCGACTTCTTGATAGGCGCGCACAGCAGCGGCGATCGTTTCGATTTCCTGCCCTGGAATCAAAGCCAAATGATCCACCACGCTGGTTCCGCCCGACAGCAGGGTTTCTACGGCAGTATGGAGAGCGCTCAAGTAAACCTGCTCTGGATTGGGGGGAGCAAATTCACAGAGTTCAGCTAGCCACAGCTCTAAGGGCAAAGGTGGAATCAGTCCCCGCTGCCACATTTCTGAGGAGTGAGTATGGGCATTGACAAATCCGGGCAGCAGCAGCTTATGGTTGGCATCAATTACGATCCCGACTGGTTCAAGATGGGCGGCGATTGCGCTGATGCGCCCACTA
>JBBSFA010000733.1:0-2714 GCA_038239185.1 Elainellales cyanobacterium
GAAACCGCCTTTGACAAACTGAAGCACTTTGACTTCGAGCCAGTTGCAGATTTTGCCAAAGTCGATCACCATCGATCGCTGCGAACTGGCTTCCCAGAAGTAATTTGGGGTCCCGGCAAAACCCCGCATCAAATCGTCCAGATCTTCAAGACAATGCAACAGCGCAGTTCGATCGTGATGGCAACCCGGATCGAGCCTGCGGTCTACGAACAGCTCAAAGTGCAGCTTCCAGACTTGCAGTACTACGAGCTAGCCAGAATCTGCGCCTTGCAGCCCACTCCCCTCACGCCGCAGTATCCTGGCACAATCACCCTGCTGTCGGCGGGTACGGCAGATTTGGCGGTAGCAGAAGAGGCGGCAATTACGGGAGAACTGTCGGGTTTTCAGGTGCGGCGACTCTGGGATGTGGGCGTTGCTGGAATCCATCGCTTGCTCAACAATCGGCAGATGCTGGCAGATGCTGATGTGCTGGTGGTCGTCGCAGGTATGGAGGGTGCTTTGCCCAGCGTGGTAGCAGGCTTGGCAGATTGTCCGGTGATTGCAGTCCCGACTAGCATTGGCTACGGGGCTAGCTTCAATGGGCTTGCGCCGCTGTTGACGATGCTCAACTCTTGCGCGGTTGGCGTGGGTGTGGTCAATATTGATAACGGGTTTGGGGCAGCAATGCTAGCCGGACAAATTTTGCGATCGGCAACAAAGCTACGCCAGTCTTTTCAAGCATCTCAAGAATCGAGCGAAAATCCCCGGTGAAAAAGAGTGGTATCCATGAGCGTCCCTTATCACATCATTGTTGAAGGCAATTCTGCCCTGATTTATGCCAGCCGCGATGGCAAGCCCAATAAGGTGTTGCCTACCCTCAACAGTTTCCTAGAAACTTTTTGGCAGGAGCGCGATACGGCAGGGGCGATCGGTGAAACGCCAGAATGCTTGGTGGCGCAAATCATCGTGCGGTTTGGCTTTGAGATCTGCGAAGATGACTTTTCCAACTTGCAGGTTGGCATTCACTATCACCCGGATGTCAGCTATCTCTATTGGGTGGGAGCCGATCGCCAAGTGCAGGTCTGGGTTCCAGAGTCGGATTATCGCGAAAGTCCCAGTTTGGGGCTAAAAGGCTGTCGTTTATTAGTCCCGGAAAAGACTTAGTCTAGGAAAAACTGAGCGATCGCCAACAAAATCCAGCAAATCCAGGAAGACCCAGAGTTTATAAAACTCTGGGAACTTTTTTGTCAAATTTCAGTCAAAATTACGACGGTTACACAAATTTGCATTCAGGTGAGCTGCATTCAGGTGACCTTGGATAGCGCTTGGCGTTAGCTCATCTTAATGGACGCTCCCACATTCAGGAGGATTTAACGATATGGCATCTTGTGTTTGGCGATCTAGTGTTTGGCGATCTAGCGCCGCCCTTCCGTTGGCATTCACACTCTCCACGACGATCGCTTCATCGCTTTTGGTTCCTCTGCTTCTAGCTCGCACGGCTGTTGCTGCCTCTCAGACAGCCCCTACTTCAGCGCCTACTTTGATCGCGGCTCCTATTCAAGTTGCCCAGCGCTTTCCCGATAGCTGGCGTACCTCTGCGATTCCGGCAGGAACTGCGATTCCGGTACGATATGATGAAGCTGAAAAAATCATCTTAAAACCCGACGAAACCGTACCTGTGACCCTCACCGTTACCTCGGACGTGTTGACATCCAGGGGCACAGTGCTGATTCCCCAAGGTAGCAAAATCGAAGGAGAACTTCAGCCTGCGAATAGTGGCACTCAGTTTGTGGCAAAGCAGGTGATTTTGGCAGACAATCGCAAAGCGCCGATCGATGCCAGCTCTAATGTAGTGACTCGGACTGAAACCATTAACAAACGCAGCAACCCAGACATTCTTAAGGGTGCAGCGATCGGTGGGGCAGCAGCGGCTGTTTTGGCGGAAATCCTGGGCAAAATTGACGTTTTGGAAGTTCTTGGCGGTGCTGGAGCGGGTGCTTTAGGATCTGTGGTGCTGCGTGGACACCGACAGGTAGATGTAGTGGTGGTGGAACCTGCAACGGATATTGATCTGAGGCTGCGATCGGATTTTTCGCTGCCGCAGTAGTTAAACTGGCATCAGAACTAGGATTCAGGAAAGGCGGCTTTGCTGCCTTTCCCACCCAACTTGCCTGACCCAATCTAGATGCGCTTTCCATGCCTACCTATACCGGAATCTCCAGCGAAGCCTTTCGGCATCCCCTAGACTACCAAGCAGAACTGGCGCTGCGGAGCCTGCCTGGATTTGATCTGGTCGCTCGGAGGTTTATGGAATTTGTCTATGAACGTCCCCGCTATGTGTTCCTGATGGGCAACAGCATTGAAGTTACCCCCAGGCAATATGCTTCGATTTACCATTTGTTTCGAGAATACGTGCGCGATCTAGATGTGTCGCCGGAGCCTGCGCTATTTGTCTCGCAGTCGCCTGTGCTGAATGCCTATGCGCTGGGGCAGGAGCGCCCCTGTATTGTGTTAAGTTCTGGGCTGCTAGACGCGCTGACCGAGGCAGAGCTGCGATCGGCGATCGCCCATGAGCTAGGGCACATTAAATGTGGACATACGACGTTGACCCAGATGGCAAACTGGGCAGTGACGCTAGTGTTTAGCCTGACAAATATGACCTTTGGCTTGAGCACATTGGTCAGCACCGGGATCATCATGGCGTTCTATGAGTGGCTCCGCAAAGCCGAACTCTC
>JBBSFA010000734.1:0-2712 GCA_038239185.1 Elainellales cyanobacterium
AATTACTTTCGCTTGAGCAAACAATGCCACCTGTTCAACAAAAGACAGCGTTTCCAGGACAACAGGGACAAATCCAAGCGGCTTCAGTTGCTCGATCACTTCGGTTTCATTCAGCACTCGCCGATGATTGGCATCAGCTCGACTGATATAGATTCGATCGAGCGGGCGATCGCGAATCGGACGCACCTGTTCACCCAGCGGCAAAAACGTATCTCGCAGAAAGTGCAGTGCCCAAGGCTCTAACCAGCCTAAATGTCCGGCAAACGAGGGCACAATCAGTTCTGCCTGAATGTAAGGATGCCGATCGCTCGATAAAAGCTTGGAGGCTGGAATGCTCAAGGCCTGCAAGGTTTCCTGCTGAAAAGGATGCTCAATGCTATTGATCCAAATCCAATCAATCGCCTGCCATGACACTCCGCTGCGCCGCAGCAATTCCAAGCGCGGCAGAATATCCACCATCCAGTGAAAATAGTTGTGCCCTGATAGACTGGCGATCGCCGCTACCGTGCCCGTAATCTGCTCCGGGTCAGGTAACATTTCAGAGAAAATCCGGTGACTGGCAGGATCATGCTGCTGGCAACCCGGTAGCTGTCCTGGATAGTCTCGCGAAATATCTGCCAGCAGCCGATCCTCTGGGGTGAGAATGGCGATCGCTCCGCAGACCTGCCAGGAATTGTGCTGCACCATTGCCCAGGCTTTGCCGTTCGGAATGGTCACCGTAAAACTAGGCGGCATTGGGAAAGTAGGCGACTGAGTGCAGGTATAGCGATCGTGCCCCAGATGAGTTAAGTTAAACTGCTGAAAAATTCGTTTGAGGCAAGGCGTGCAGTTCAGTCCACCGCAGGCGAGAGAAGGAGAAACATAGGTAGAGAAAGAATCAGTTGAGGACGAGGCTTGCAGCGTCATAGAGCGGCTGCTCGGACTGCGATCGGTGCTGAGCCACTCTTGGACTGGAAGCCAGTCGATCGGCAATTGTTTTCCAGCTTGCCAACTTGCTGGTTTTGTAGCTTCCGCCGCTCCCATGCCCTGCGCTTGCCACTGAAACGCCTGCCGATAAGACTCGATCGCCACTTCCCATTGCTGCTGCTGCTCCTGAATGTAGCCCAATTGAGCATAAAGTTGGGGGTGTTTGTGATCAAGCGCGATCGCCGTATGGCAGATCAACGTTGCGGCATTCAAGCGGCGCTGACGGATCAGGCAATCGACCAGCCGCAAATGCAGATCCAGGTCAGTAGGCTGAAGCTGAA
This sequence comes from Elainellales cyanobacterium, assembly GCA_038239185.1. Classification (GTDB taxonomy): domain Bacteria; phylum Cyanobacteriota; class Cyanobacteriia; order Elainellales; family Elainellaceae; genus FACHB-886. Next base: position 1,248 of record JBBSFA010000734.1, read on the forward strand.
GGGCTTGCTGGTAGTAGCGTTCGGCTTGTTGCTGCTGTGCTTTGCCGCCGTAGAGCATCAGCGCATCTGCCAGAGCAACGAGGGTGCGCGTCAGCCAAGCAGAAGTCTCAGAGAGAGGACTGCCGGACTGCAAAGCCTGAAGAAACCGCCCACAGGCAATTTTGGCTTGCAGGAGCGGATCAGAGGCAGGTACGGCAAGGTGATCTGTGCCCGCGCAAAACGCCTGAATTAGCTCCGCTTGAGGCGCGATCGCCCGCTGAAAACACGAAAATGACTGCTGCCAATCTTTTAAAGCTAGCCAGGACTCTCCGCAGTGGCTGACTGCTGCCAGGACAGTCTCTAAATCAGGCTTTAACTCTAAATTAGACTCCAAAGCGATCGCCCGTTCAAAACAAGCGATCGCCTCTGGGTACTGTCTAATAAATTGCCATGTCTTGCCTAAGTTGTAATGCGCGATCGTCAAGTCGGGCTGCAAGCGGATTGCCTCTCGGTAGGTAGCAATGGCAGCGGCTGGATCAGAGTCAAATAGTGCTTGCCCCAGGTTGTTGTGCAAAATTGCCCAGTCGGGCTGGATGGCGATCGCCTGCCGATAAACTTGAATCGCTTCCTCCAGTCGATCGAGCTTTGCCAACGCACAGCCCAAATTGTTGTAAGCCTTTGTATAGATAGGATCGAGCGCGATCGCCTGTCGGTAATAATCGAGCGCAGCGATGGGTTGCCCCTGCTCATCCATCGTCACACCCAAGCTGTGATAGGCGTTGACGTAATTTGGATTCAGGGCGATCGTTTGACGATAGCTAGCCACTGCATCCACCAAGTTCCCCTGTTGGTGCAGCACATGTCCTAAGTTGTAGTGCAGTTCGTAAAGGCGCAGTTGCACAAGCCCACCTGCTTAATCTACTTAGGGTACACCAAGAGCTACAGAAATCATATACGAACAGTATTTTTGCAGACCTTATTTTTCTAAAAGCCTTATAGAATAAGGCTTTTAGAAAAATAAATCTAAACTTTCTTAACCGAACAGAGCAGGCTTTGCTTGTCCCGCTCAACCGCTTGCGTTAGTCTAATCTCTGCAAAAATCTAGCCAGGACTCTAGAAAAGCTTGAAATTGCTGGAGGAAATTCCATTCAGATCTGCCTGGATCTTAAGCAGCGGCACATCAACCCCTTTCACAGGATTATAGAAAATCGTTCCTGAACTTTTCTCGTAGATCAACTTGGCAGTTGAACTGTCGCTGCGGATCGAATCCACCACATCAAAATCTGATTTCTTCAACTGTTTGAGTTTTGAACCTGGCAGCAAACTGCGGCTAATTTCAATGATGTCCTGCTTGGGATTAAAGTCTGTGATCTTATCGAGCTGTCTACCGCCTGTAGAGCCTTTCTCAAAACGGAAACGATCGCGCCCCGCGCCCCCAGACAGCGTGACCTTTCCGGCACCCGGAATCAGGATGTCAAAGCCTGCG
>JBBSFA010000735.1:0-2704 GCA_038239185.1 Elainellales cyanobacterium
ATGAGCTGTTACAAGCATCTGGTCTGCTGAAACAGGTAGTCTGCACCATAAACCAACCCTATCGCTTTTATAGCCTCAAGGCTGCGATGAAGGTTCAAGCTTAGCCTACAATTGGGGCGGCATTTTGGGGGAGATTAAGCTTCATATTTAAAGTTTTGGTGTTTTTCGGACAGATTCAAGCATAGGGCTGTTTGGGCATAGCACTGTTTGTCGCCTCTGATAGAATTGGAATGGAATCAGTTCAGCCTCAGTTCATGCAGAGCACCACTCAGAAGCTCACCTTTGAAGCGTACCTGGCTTATCAGGATGGTACAGACGATCGCTATGAGCTAGTGGACGGAGAACTGGTCAAGATGCCGCCAGAAGATCGGATTAACTCAAAGATTGCTCTGTTCCTGTTGGCAAAGTTATTAGAGGTTTTTCCTGAAGATCGGCTGTGCTACAAAGACACAAGCGCTCTGAATACGCGGCGAGGGGCGTGTCTGAATATTGGGTCATTAGCCCCAGCGATCGCCACATCACGGTTTTTAGTCTAGAGGCAGGATTCTATGAATCAGCCGTTTACACGGGTGAAATGATCATCCAATCTCGGTTTGATGGTGTTGCGGCTAATGGTCGAACAGGTGCTGAAGCGGCAAAGATCCTGATTTATTAAGCGCCTTGACAGGAAGCTAAAGCATCGCTTTGAGAATGACTTTAGGATGAAACAAAATACTAGGCGGTTTCATCATATGCGCCATCTCAATAAACCGAAGATGTAAGTCAGCATCCTTCTGGGCGCGCGCTGCCAACCGTTCCATATAGCCCTGAAGCAGCTTGCCCACCCAATTTGAGGAAACGCTTCCCTCGGTCGTGAGAAATCGTGAATCAAATCCGGTTGCCAATCCCCACGGAAAGGCATTGCTCCGAGAGAGCTGTTTTTGAAAACTCGCCCCGTTGGGCAAAGGTTGCCCATTGTGCAAATCCCTCAACCAGTCTCGCAGAATCAGTGACGAAATGGCGCTGACTGTGATGCCTTGTCCATAGACTGGATAGAGCGCACAGACCGAATCCCCGATCGCAATCAATCCATCTGGGAGGTCAATCTGTTCATAATGGTGCAATCGGTTTGCCGTAGCCCGATGGGCGCGAATCTCAGAGCGTGGTTCTGCTTCACAAATAGCTTGATAAAAGTCTGGGCTGGAGAGTTGCTGGGCAAAGTCCAGAAATCCTCGATCGTCTGTAGGCGGATAGTGCCGTCCGTAGCCACCAAGCGTGGCGATCCATTCGTTGTTTTCCACTGCTGCCAGGTAGCCCAATCGCGTTTGGTGGGGAGGCTGTTGGCTAATCAGCATGACTTTACAGTTTGGCTGATGTTGGGCAGGAATGCGGTAACGACGGGTCGCGTAGCCCAAGCCCGGATCAACGATAGTCGCAGGCGGCGGGGCAAAACCTGCCTCTTTCAGCCATTGGGGAACTTGGGTACTGCGTCCGCTAGCATCCACTACTAGCACGCAGTGCTTGCCCGATGCCAGGAAACAGTTCCTCTAGAATGCGATCCCCCTTGGTGAACAGCACATGGAGCTGCATGGACTGAGGTACGCCACGCCGAGGTTCAGCGGTCAAAGGTAGACGATCGCGATCGATTATCGTGACGCGATCGAACCAGTCAGCCAGGACACGCGCGGCTAACAGTCCCGCGATACTGCCACCGATAACAATAGCCTATTGGTTGACATGAGGAGGCATAATGGTAGGCAAGTCTCTTATAGGTATTTTTAATCTGTGTCGGGTCTAATTCCCCGCCCCTTGGGGCGTTCGTATAGGCTCGGACTGAACCGTAATACTCCGTCCGCTTGCGGCGGAGTGGTTTATTCATAAACTTATGAAAACTGCTGATGCCCATTCATACCAATTGCGTACCGATTCCACACGAGGTATGATGTAGCTTGAGCAGTTTTCCATAGTTGCGGGCGATTAGCACAGTGGTAGCGCACTTCCTTCACACGGAAGGGGTCACTGGTTCGAATCCAGTATCGCCCATACGATTCAAACCTTTATGAGTCAAGCCTTGAAACACTTTGGATGCACTCAGGATCTAGCTCTTTTTGACTATGGCTTACTCTAATCCTTGTAAAGATTGGTCATTTTGAGCCACCTTTCACAAAATTTTGACTATGATTTGACTATGAAATCTAGAACACTTGTTCTTTATCCTCACTGTCAGCCATGTACACTCAACCGAGCAAATCCTCCAAAGGTTCCGTTAGTGTCGAATCGTTTCAAGGTAGATTGCGGTTAAGATTGCCTCGCCTTGTAAGTGGGGCACTAAACATCGGCTGGTTCCGGCAAACCCCTACGATGGGATGTCCCAAGAACTTCCTGCACACCGCTATCAGACCGATCCGAAACCTAACGCCTTCACTGAAGAAGAACGCGATCGCATTATCGAAGCCTTCAAGGGTGACAAACGAAAAGGGATGAGCTATCGTCCCTACGCTGCCTTTATAGAGTTTTTATTCTGTGTCGGCTGTAGACCCAGCGAAGCGGTGGGCTTGCGGTGGAAACACATCTCGAACGATTGTGGCTTTATTAACTTTGAGGAATCTCTCGTACAGGTCGGCAATCGGCGTGTGCAATCGAAAGGAAGCAAAAACAATCTCACTCGCAGAATTGCTGTTTCTGCTAGAGTACAGTCGCTTCTAGAATCAGCCAAACCAGAAAA
>JBBSFA010000736.1:0-2703 GCA_038239185.1 Elainellales cyanobacterium
GACTAGTCCCCAAAAAATGGAGTGAGCAAAACAATCCACCGCAAAGCGATCGCCCGTCAATCGATGCAGACCAGTTGCTCGATTGCTTTGCCATTGGCGAAACTGACTTCGCCCAAGCCAGCCTCAGCCGCATCAGACTGACGCAGGCAAACTTGAAAAAGATTAACTTATCCAAAGCAGACTTAAGCCGCGCCGATCTGAATCGGGCTGATCTCTCCCAGGCTAATCTGTGTCTGGCAGTCCTAACCTGCACTAAGCTGGTCAATGCCAACCTGGCTGAGGCAAACTTGACCGGAGCCTTGCTGGACAGCGCGATTTTGACCGATGCAACGCTGGCTAAATCTTGCTTGGAGCATAGTAACCTCTCTAGCGCTTCGCTCATCAGAGCTGATCTCAAAGGCGCAAATCTGAATCAGGCAACGCTGCAAGGGGCAAGCTTAAAGGGAGCTTCTTTGCAGGAAGCCGACCTGAGCGGCGTGGATCTGACAGGAGCCGATCTGAGCGGAGCCAATCTCACTGGGGCATTGCTCTGGAAGGCGAATCTGACGCGGGCAAAATTGCATGGCACGATCTTGAGTCAAGCCAATCTCTCAGAGGCAAATTTGAACCGTGCCGATTTATCAGGTGCAATCTTGGCGGGCACTGTTTTGAAGCACGTTAATTTCACCGATGTAATCTTGCCGAACGGAGTGCTATACTAGTGGGCTTTGATTTCGGTTTCCAGGGCAGAGATTTTCGGCCTAAGAAATCTGCTTCAAGTATCCTGCTGCCACACAATCTTCCAGCATTTGTTTGATAAAACCCCACAGTGCTGGAGTGCCTATTGATACAGGCTCAGCCCGCTGGAGCACTTGCTCGATCGCAATCCCATGCAGCCGCCAAGTGCCTCCTTGCGTTTGCTGATTCAGCAGCATCGGCTGGATGCGATCGAGCGCGGCGGCATATTTGGCAGTCGGTGTTTCTCGCGCCTCAAATTCGTCCCAGAGCGATCGCAGCTCTTTCGCCAAATCGTCGGGCAACAGCCCAAAAATCCGGGTGGCTGCTAGTTCTTCTCGCTCGGCTTTATTTTGGTTGGCTTGAACGTCGTAGCAGAAGGTATCGCCTGCATCAATCTCAACGAGATCGTGAATCAGCAGCATCTTGAGGGCACAAAGTTGATCGACTCCCGGCAGTGCGTACTCCGCCAGCACAATCGCCATGATCGCCAGATGCCAAGAGTGTTCGGCGCTGTTTTCCCGCCGGGAAGCATCGCTAATTAAAGACTGCCGCAAAATTTGCTTGAGCCGATCGATCTCTAGAATGAACTGGATTTGCTGGTCGAGGCGATCGGTCATTGTTCTAGATGGGATTTGAGTGATTGAAAGGTGCGCTTCAAGCACCTTTCGATAAGCTCGCTTACTTACTAACTATTCCAGATCCCAGCCCTCTTCCTCTTCTTCTGGTTCATCCACCGCATCCAGTAGAATTTCGTCTAGTTCGCCTTCTGGCAATGCCTCATAGAGGCTTTCAACAGCCTCAACTTTGAACCTTCCCGAAGCTTCTATCCAATTAATCAGCGACTCATTGACCCTAGGAGGAATAATGAATACCTTCGCATTCATGAGTTCCTCACGCAGCGAAGGATTGACGTAGGGAGCAGGAGATTTGAAGCGGGACATCTTTGCTCACTTTTTTGAATTGTATTCCTCCATCTTAGCCTTGATTTGCGCCAAACCCCGATCGCCCTCAATATCCGATCTTGGCATACCCTATAAATCAGGACTGGCTGCATTTAACCTTAAATTCAAACTGACCTATGCTGACCTCTCTTCATTTCGCCGCGCTCGATTCTGTGGTGGCACTGGATGTGCTGATGCCCTGGGCATTTGCAGTGGGACTCAATGCAGTGCTGATGGCGATCGCCTGGTTTGCGCCCAAAAAACTGCTGACCCCTGCCGGACTGCTTCACGCTAGCTTCCTGGGGATCTTGATCTGGGGAACGCTGGGCTGGCGCGGCTATGTGGTGATGATCTTTTACTTTTTGGCTGGCTCCGCCGTGACGCGGATTGGCATGAAGCAGAAAGAAGAGGCGGGCATTGCCGAGAAGCGATCGGGCGCAAGAGGCCCTGAAAACGTCTGGGGTTCTGCCTTGGTGGGAGCGATCTGCGCGTTGGCGATCTACGCGCTGGCGGTTGCTCCATTTGCCTGGAGTCCCAGCGCCATTTTTCTGCTGCTGCTGGCTTACGTTGCCAGCATTAGCACCAAACTCTCGGATACGTTTGCCACCGAGATCGGCAAAGCCTACGGCAAACGCACCTTTTTGATTACCACACTGAAGCCTGTAGAACGCGGCACAGAGGGAGCCGTCAGCCTGGAGGGGACGCTGGCGGGCATTGTGGGTTCGGCACTGCTGGCAGTTGTAGGCTGGGCAGTTGGGTTAATCACGCCGATCGATGTCCTTTATTGCCTAATTGCCGCCTTTATTGCCACCACGAGCGAAAGTCTGATTGGGGCAACGATCGAAGAGAAGGTGCCTTGGCTGACGCATGATGTCGTCAATGTGATCAACACCCTGATTGGCGCGATCGCGGCAGTGGGGATCGCTGTGCTGGTTCAGACGCTACGCGCTTAGAGTTGGATTGAGTCGCTGCCGCAAGATGAATTCTGCGATCGCTAAATCCACGGGCGTAGTCACCTTCAGGTTGGTTTCTTCGCCTAACACGA
>JBBSFA010000737.1:0-2703 GCA_038239185.1 Elainellales cyanobacterium
CGGGTTCAACCTGCGCGGGCAGACTGCCCGATAGAACAAACCAATCATGTGCGATCGCCAGTTCATCCATGACGCGATGCAAAGCGGCAATGTCTTCGGCGGTGGGAGGCTGTCCGGGAAAGTTGATATCCGTGACTTGATTTTGCACCTCGTCGATAATTTTGACGTTGGTGCGCGTTCGTCCGGCGATCGGGACAAATTGATTGGTGATGTGCTTGCGATCGAACCAGAGTTGGAACAGCTCGGCGTTTTCTTTGCCCAGGAATCCGGATACAGTGACGGCAATGCCAAAGTCACTCAAAAAAGATGCAACATTAACGCCCTTGCCACCTGGATCGCTCTGTTCCCAACTGACGCGATTGACTGCGCCCGCTTTGAAATCGGGAATAGCAGCGGTCTGATCGATCGCCGGATTGAGGGTGAGTGTGACGACAGAAGTCATGGGACTGAATGTGAGAAGGATAGGTTAGAAGCGCAGCGATCGGACTTCTTGAGCCGTGCGGAAAGCTAGAGCGCGGGTTGCCAGATCTTCAGCTTGCGATCGAGAGATCGATCGGAGTTTAGCTTTGATTGCAGCGACACTTGGAATGCTGACGCTCAGTTCTGTGACTCCTAGCCCCGTCAGGATGATTGCGCCCAGCGGCTCTCCGGCAACTCCGCCGCAAACCCCCACCCATTTGCCGTGAGCTTGGGCTGCCAGCACGGTTTGGTGAACCATTCGCAGTACGGCAGGATGCAGTCCGTCGGCTTGTTTGGCGAGGGAGGGGTGTCCCCGATCCATTGCCAGCACGTACTGCGTTAGATCGTTGGTGCCGATCGAAAAGAACGCGACTTCCTGAGCAAACTCATTCGCCATCATCACTGCCGAGGGCACTTCGATCATCATGCCGTAGTCTACCGGGTCGGCTCCAACTTCCGATCGGACGGCTTCTGCAATCTGGCGGGCTTGCTGAAACTCTTCTAAAGTCGCGATCATCGGGAACATGATTTTGAGCGGAGCCGTTTGGGATGCCCGAAAAATTGCCTTGAGCTGCGGTTTGAACAAATCTAGACGCTGCAAGCAAAGTCGAATACCCCGCACTCCCAAAAACGGATTTTCTTCGGGCAGCAGATTCAGGTAGGGTACGGCTTTGTCGCCGCCAATATCCAGGGTGCGGACAATTAGCGGCAGCCCGTTCAGCGCTTGCGTCATCTGACTGTAGGCAGCAAACTGTTCTTCCTCCGAAGGCGGCTCTGTTCGGTTCAGGAACAAAAATTCTGTCCGCAGTAGTCCCACACCCTCGGCTCCAGCGTTGACGGCTTGCTCTGCCTCTGCTGCCGCGCCGATATTGGCAACCACTTCGATCCGATGCCCATCCGTAAGAATCGCGGGCTGGTAACAGGCGAGTTTTTCAGCCTCTCGCTGCGCCTGTAAATCTTGCTGTGCCGCTTTTGCCGTCTCTAAATCTGCGTCGGTCGGTTGCAGATAAAGGTTGCCGCTGTTGCCGTCGAGGATGCCGATCGCCCCACTGGTTAACTCCAGCACTGCCGTGCCTGCCCCCACGATCGCCGGAATATCCAGCGATCGGGCAATGATCGCCGAGTGTGAGGTTGCCCCCCCCGCAAGCCGTACAAAAGCCCGCGACCAAAGCCGGATTTAGCCCTGCCGTATCTGAAGGGGTCAAATCTTCGGCAATTAGGATCACGCGCTCGGTGGGCATCTGTGGCGCTTCCTCGATCGGATCGGCAAGCAGTCCTAATACCCGATCGCCGACATCTCGCAGGTCGGCTGCTCTGGCTGCTAAGAGCGGATCAACGAGCTGCTGCAAGATGTCTGCCTGATGCTGATAGGTTTGCCGCCACGCCCATGCCGCGCTGCGCTGGACTTCACCTTGGGGCTGGTTGAGCTGTGCGATCGCCGCCTGTTGTAGTTCGGGGTCGTCTAAAAACTCTTGATGGGCTAAAAAGATCGCCGCTTTTGCCGCGCCCGCTTTGCCTTTCATCTCCTGATAAACCCCTTGAATCTGCTGCTTTGCTGCATCGATCGCCTGCCGGAGTCGGTATTCTTCGATTGCCGGATTTTCAGCGGTTTCGGCAAATGTAAACTTGTGGCCCTGCATCTGATAAATAGGGGCGATCGCCAATCCCGGCGAAGCCGCAATGCCTGAAATTGCTGCGGTTTGAAACTGGAGAGCTGGAGCGGTGGACATAGCGGAAAAGACGGGGGAATCGGCTTCGTCTTCTAGTCCTGCTGCGATCGTGCTGTGCAGTGAGGCAAGTGCCCGATCGGCATCGATACCTTCTGCCATCAGTCGGACGGTTTGTCCGCCCTCTACCCCTAGCTTGAGCAGCGAGACTAGGCTTTTGGCGTTGGCAGTGCGATCGCCGTGGCGGAGGCGAATCTCGGACTCAAATTCTTTTGCCAAAGTCACCAGCACGGTCGCTGGACGCGCATGGAGTCCGGCTTTTCCGGGCAGTGCTATGTCGATAAACTTGGCAAAGTCTGCCTGAACCGGATCGGCAGATGGCGCTGCTGAGGGCTGAGCCGCAGTCCCCGTTAGCTGTTGAATCATCTCCTCTGAATCAGTGGTTTCGGAGAGCTGCTGAACAGCCGCTTCATCGCCCAAGATATGCGTCAGATTTGCCAGCACTTCCAGATGCTCGTCTGACTTAGCGGCAATGCCCACTACCAACCGCACTGTCTCGCCCGGATTCCACTCCACG
>JBBSFA010000738.1:0-2701 GCA_038239185.1 Elainellales cyanobacterium
TAGACTTTGATTGAGCATATATACTTATCTCGCAAGCTCAGTTTCTTTCACCCTGAAGGTGCCTCAGCGCTTGGATTGCTAACGGCAAAAGTGAGCGGCGGCAGATGTGACACAAACGAAGACCAAAAACTTTAGACTGTCCGCTCCACTGCGTTGTTAGCCTGCGGCAATCTCGTTACATCTTAATCATTCAATGGCAAAGATTGATGCAAAAGGAAGTCGCGTATAGCCGAGTCTTCTGTTAGACCGATCGCCTGCGAATAAGCTTGCCGAGCAGTAGATTTGTCCCCTAACTGCTTAAGTAAATGAGCCTTTAGCGCCCAATAGGGTTGATAACTTTTCACGTCTTCAGCGGGGAGTGTTTCGAGTAGCCGTAAGCCTTGGTCTAATCCTTGCGTTTCGGCGATCGCCGCAGCATGGCTCACCAATGCGCCTAGGGTGGGTGAAAGCTGAATCAAACCCTCGTATAACAATGCCAGTGCTTGCCAATCAATTGACTGAGCCACGATCCGTTGAGCGTGGATGGATTGAATGGCTGCTTCAAGCTGAAACCGCCCCCATTGTCTAACCTTGGCAGCATGAGCTAATTCCCGCTCAGCTTCATCGATCATCGACTGCGACCAGAGGGTGGTATCTTGCTGCAATAATGGCACATAAGCGCCCTCAGCATTGCGACGAGAATCACAACGGGCTTCGCAGTAAAGCATCAGTGCCAGAAGTCCTCGTGCTTCTGGTTCTTCCGGCATCAGTTGAACACAGAGACGCACTAACCAGATTGCTTCTACGGTCAGCCCTCTGGATCGCGGATCGCTGCCAGTCACCGTTTCCCACCCCGTTGTGTAGGCGGCATAGAGAGCTTCCAGCACAGCGGACAACCGCAAGGGTAAATCTTCTGCTGTGGGCAATTCAAAGGCAATGCCCGCATCTCGAATTTTTGCCTTTGCCCGCACCAGTCGCTGACTCATGGTGGCGGGTGCCACCAAAAATGCTGAGGCAATCTGAACCGCATTTAAACCGAGCACCGTTTGGAGCATCAAAGGCGTATGGAGTGTTCCGTCAATGGCGGGATGGGCACAGACAAAGAGCAATTTCAGCCGATCATCGGAAAACGCAACGTCTTCTAGAGCAGGTTCAGATTGCCCTTCCAGCACTGATTCTTTCAAAACATGGAAAGCGCGATTTTGAACTTGGGTACGCCGCGCGGTATCAATCAATCGATTCCGGGCGGCTATGAGCAGCCATGCTTCTGGATTTTCAGGGATGTTACTGTCTGACCAGGTTTTTAAGGCAGCCAGAAAAGCGTCGCCAAGGGCATCTTCTGCTGCTGCAATGTCCTGCGATCGCGCGGCTAAATACGCAACAAGACGACCATAGGAGTTTCGTGCGGCTAATTCTGCGGCTTGACGTGCCTCCATCCTTGTCATTAACCTCTTGGTGCTGTCTTTTCCCAGGCGGGTAACTGCTCAATGCGAGTATACCAACTGCGAATGTGGGGATAGTTCTCTAAAGGAAAGCGCCCTTGTATGGCATAGGTCAAATCACTGGCAACCGAAAAGTCAGCCAACGTCAGGCTGTCGTTGACCAGGAATTTGCGCTCTGCCAGATGAGTATCTAGCGCGATCGCCGCTTTATGGAATTGTTCCGTAGCCTGTTCAATCACATGGCGATCGGGATCGCCCAGTTGCAGCAGGGGTTTGAAAAAGTTCTCATATTGCAACGGTTGACAAGCAGGATACCAGTGAGCAAGTTGCCAGCTTTGCCAACGCATAATATCCGCACGGCTCTTCCCATCCTCAGGCCAGAGCGTGTTCGGAACCTGACTCGCCAAGTATTGCATGATCGCAGTTGATTCCCAGAGGACAAAGTCACCATCTTGCAAGACTGGAGTCCGCCCCGTAGGATTTAATTTGAGAAATTCCGGGGTGCGCTGTTCACCTTTCTGCAAATCCACCAACTGTAGTTCCACAGGAAGTTCCAGATAAATCGCAACAGCATGAACTTTACGTGTGTTAGGAGAGGGGGGAAAGTAATACAGTTTCATTTGATGTTCTCCTAACGCTAATTCATGGGTAATAGAGGTCGGACTTCCACGGCACAGTTGCTAGCAGCAGGACAACGGGCTGCCCAATCCAATGCGGCATCTAGATCAGCGACATCGATAATGAAGAAGCCGCCCAGTTGCTCTTTGGTATCGGCATAAGGACCATCTTGCACATGCCTTTGTCCGTTTTGGAGGCGCACGGTTGTGCCCGTGTGACTGGGATGGAGTGCGGCACCTCCTGTCATTACACCTGCCTCTGACAGTGCTTGCGAGTAGGCATTGTAAGCAGGCATGTGAATTTCGCGGTTAGCAAAGTCTTGCTCTGTCTCGTAAACCAAAATGGCATACTTCATAATTAAATCCGTCTTAGGTTAACTGAGCACAAAGAGGTCTTCTATGCGCTCTATCTCTATAACGGATGAAGCCTGGTCATTTCGACAGGAATCAAGATTTTTTTTGGCGATTAACCTTTGACGAGATTACTGCTTGGCTGGGGATGATGTCCAACTTACCGATATTCGAGCAGGATAACTTCTTTTTAGACGGATTTTTTCCTCAGATCCACCCCAAACCAGGTGGATAGGCAGATTTTTTCTTGCGATCCTCCCAAATCAGGTGGATCTGAGGAAACTTTCTTTATAATACGCCGATCCAGGTGGA
>JBBSFA010000739.1:0-2697 GCA_038239185.1 Elainellales cyanobacterium
CCTTACAACAAAACCTATTTGGATTTGTCGGCTCAGCTTCGGTTATTCATCCATGATGATCAAGACCTCGGCATTAGACCAGAGGCATTGATCCGGCAGATGGGCACCGAGATGGAGTTTCGGCGGAAGTTCCCCCAAACGCCCGTGCGATCGCTCAGTGCCTTTGAACGGAGTGAATACTCTGAAGATTGGCAACAGTTGATGAGCCGTTACATGGTGCGGCGAACCCGTAGCTTTATCAAGAGCACCTACGCCGAGCGAGATACCGAGTCGAGTCGATATTACCTTGAGTTTCCTGATGGCAGCCGCTCTTATTTCCCGCTTCGTCGCCCCAAAACCGTTCAATTCGCCATCGGCAGTTCAGAAACCGACCCTTATGCGCGGTTATATTCCAATGAGGTTGTTCAGGTGATCAACGATCTCCGGCTTCCCCGGTATGGATTGGGCAACTATGAATTAGCCCGACATCAGCAACAGCCGACCCCAACCGAACGGCAACAGCTTGATGATTTGTCTAAAGGTGGACGACGGTTAATGGGCTTCTGCCGCACAAACCTGTTTAAGCGGTTAGAGAGTAGCGGTGCTGCCTTCATTCAATCGCTAGAGCGTCATACCCTACGGAATTACGTCTATCTTCACGCGATTGAAGCAGGGTTAGATATTCCAATTGGCACCCAGGATGCTGAATTCCTTGATACTCAATACACTGATGAGGATTCTGATTCTGTTAAAGCCCTGGAGCTAAATCTGGAAGAACAAGAAGACGACGAATCTCTGATTGACGAGGAACTAGAGCAGGTTTCAGAACTAAAGCAACGGGAGAGCGCCTATAAACAACGGGCAGCAGAGGTTTACCAGCTTTACACCACAAAGTACAAGCGACGGTTTAAGTGGCTACGCCCCAACCTATTTCGCAAGCAATTAAAGCAGGATCTGCAGGGTGATGCCCGATCGCTGATTGGGGTGTTGCAACAGTGCGGTGAGTGGGATAAAGAACAGGATCAAAAATTGGCTGCGTTAATTCGGCTTTTGGAGGAGGAGCATCCTGACCACAAGGTGCTGATTTTTACCCAATTTGCGGATACTGCCCGTTATGTGGGGCAGGCACTGAAGGAGCGCAATTTAGCAAAAACTGCGACTGTCACTGGTAACTCAACCGACCCGACCACGATCGCCTGGCGGTTTAGTCCTGACAGCAACGGCAAACGCCAACAGGTATCGGCTGATCAGGAATTGCGCGTTCTGATGTCTACCGATGTGTTGAGTGAAGGTCAGAACCTGCAAGATTGTTCCATTATTCTCAACTATGACTTGCCCTGGGCAATCATTCGTCTGATTCAACGGGCAGGACGGGTAGATCGGATTGGGCAAAAGTCTGAAGAAATTCTCTGCTATTCCTTCCTTCCGGCAGAGGGGGTAGAGCGACTGATTAATTTGCGGGGAAGATTGCGCGATCGCCTCGCCGAGAACGCAGAGGTGGTAGGCACTGATGAAGCCTTTTTTGAGGATGAAGCCCTGCGGGAACAGCTTTTGAATCTTTACCACGAGAAAGCAGGGGTTTTGGATGAGGAAGAGGACGGGGATGTAGATCTGACCTCTGAAGCGTTGCAGATATGGCAAAGTGCAACCGATGCGAATCCCTCACTTAAACGTATTATTGAGAACCTTCCCAATGTCATCTACTCGACCCGTGACCATGAGGGCAGCCCTTTAGAACCGGAGGGAGTGCTGGTTTATTTGCGGACTGCCAATGGTACCGATGCACTGGCATGGGTAGACAAAGATGGCAATAGTGTCACTCAGTCTCAAATGCGAATCTTGAGAACGGCACGGTGCAGCATCGACACCGAAGCTCTTCCCCGTCATCCAAAGCACCATAATTTGGTGAAGCATGGGACTGACCTGATTGTGGCACAGGAGAAGAGTGTAGGGGGACAACTTGGCAACAAGCGGAGTGCTGCCCATCGAACCTACGATCGCCTTGATCGCTATATCCGAGACGTGGAAGCAGAACGCCCACTGTTTGCAACAGGTGCGGAGTGGGAAAGCTTGAAACGTGCCCATGAAGAGATTCACACCTATCCACTCCGGCAGAATGCGATCGCCAAGCTCAACCGAGAATTCAAAAACGGGATTACCGATGAGCAACTCGCTAATCTCGTAGTTTTCTTACGTGAGCATGATGCCCTCTGCGTGATTAACCCAGAAGACACACCAGGCGAAGCCCAGATTCTTTGTTCGATGGGACTTTTCAAAGGAGAGTAGGCAATGCAGGTCGATCGCAACCGGGTACGGAACTATCTGAAACAACTTGATTTTGAGTCCCTCTTTATCGAGGAGTTAGGCTGGGACACGGTTGATACGGTATCGATTCCGTTGAATATCGATGGCAAAAATTATTCAGTCAAGGCGATCGCCCAGAAACGTAGCTTTGTCGTCTACCAGTGCAGCCCAGAAGGCGACAGCACGATGCCCGATTCTACAGCGCGGCGCAAGATCGATCGACAGGTGACGCTCTACACCCGTGAGCACATTCTTATTTTCACTGACCCTGCGGCACAGGAGCAAGTTTGGCAATGGGTAGACAAGGACTCCAAACCCGCAAAGAGTCGGGAGTCTCGCTTTTTCTCGGCTCAAGTTGGCAACCTCTTTCTTCAAAAATTAGAGGCGCTAGCGATCGCTCTAGAAGAAGAAGAG
>JBBSFA010000740.1:0-2689 GCA_038239185.1 Elainellales cyanobacterium
CCCGTAGATGTTTCAGTGCTTTTTGAGCCAGCCCATCGAGCCGAAGAGCTGCAACATCTTTTTCAAATTGCCGATCCCATATTTGTGCATCGAACGGGAGCAAACCAAACGCGGAAAGCGGCTAGTTCCTCTTGGGATAATTGACTGACAGCACGTTCAATCTCTTGCAAATTACTCATACACTTAAACTAAACTCAGCAATTTCTCGATCGTTATCTTATCTGTTATTATAACTGACCAGACTTCAGCCTTTGGGCATAAGTGGTGCGATCGCCCGCCTCCATCAAACTTTGGATCGCTTCCATCTTGAGTGTCGCCTCGTCGTCAAGCGACTAGGCGATCGTATTGGCTTCTTTGAGATTGCCCCTCTGATCTGAGATCGTTTCCTCCGAATCAGCCTTGTTGTACAGTAACAAATAATTTGTTACTGTACACTAGGGACGTATTTTTATCAGCCATCAACTCCCAGAGTTGACGGCGGGTAGACTCGTTGGCAACTAAGCGATTACCGTGCCAGATGACCGGTTTGACGAAGAGCGATTCATCACCATTGGGATGGATGCATTGGGTCGAGTCCTGGTGGTTGTCTACACCTGGCGTGGAAACGAGATTCGGTTGATTTCGGCTCGATCAGCAACCCGTAAGGAACGTAGACAGTATGAAGAGGGCTAAGCAATGGAAGCAGAGTATGACTTTAGTCAAGGGAAAAGAGGAGCTATCGATCCGGTAGGTGCTGGGAAAACTCGCATCGCGATTGGCATTGATGATGATGTCTTGGCATGGTTTCGGGAGCAGGTTCATTTTGCAGGGGGAGGAAACTACCAAACCTTGATAAATGAGGCTCTCAGGATGCATATTCGCCAGCAGCAGGAGCCTCTGGAATCAACGCTACGGTGACTCCTGATTCCTGACTATGAGTAAGCCACTACTAGCTTCTGCAAGTGTTTCTGTAATAGTTATCTTTCTTCCTCTCTGGATACCCCGTAAATATACTCATGGGCGGGGTAGTTGACAATCCAATATATGGGCATTTCCGAAGAATTGCCAAGATATGCCCATATATTTTTATTCAGCTACCTGCCCTATGCTTGCTCCCAGAGTTCTCGAACTCCACCTTCAGGCAACCAGCTAGCAATTTCCTGGATTCTCTCTGGGGAAAGTTCCTTCTTCGTTGCCGAGAATACAGCTTTTACTGCCTGCTTGCGATCGGCATCCTTATGATCAGGGCTTCTCTCAAATCCGCCTTCGTTTGCAACCCGGAAGAAAAACCGATCGGAATCAATCTTAAAGATTCCCGGACCTTGCCAGGGTGGACGCACCCGACTCAGAAAACCTACCAGTGGATTAGTGTCTTTCCACAGATCGGTCACTTCCATTTGGAGCGCTTTTTCCTTCGTCGGCATCGCTTCGGAATGCAACTCCGAAGCAACCCTATCGGCAGCTTCGGTTGTCATCAAGTCACGCATAACCCGAAACACAACTTCAGTGAAGTCTCTGGCATCATAAGGATCGGCAAAACCACCCTCAACCATGACCTTTTCCAAAAACGAACGATCCTTGTCAGCAAACACTGCTCTAGAATCTTCAATTTCTGTCGGATCGATCTCTGGTAGGTTTTTTTTCAAAGTTTCATCTGCCATCGCTATTTCCTTTATTCTTTTGACAACGATCAAAACTCTCTATGTAAGGTTACACTAGCTCGGGCTGTCTAACATCTTTCATAAGTTCAAGATATGCTTGGCAAAAGGTAGAGATTCAGTCAGTTGCCAGCAATATCTTGAGGAGCCTCAAGCCTGGAAACCTATTTTTAGTCCCCCGTTCCAGCTTTGGGAGCCGTTGACTGGTCAGCGAACGCTTTGAACTCAATAGCGTCGTGACTGCAAAAGAGACGTACATCCCGACTGCGATCGCGCGATAAGGCACGCAGCCGATCTTGATTGTACAGCCTCGCCTTGCGATCTACTTCCATCATCCACTGGTAGGCACGCAGACCGGGCGTGCAATGGCTCTTGGGGGATTTCATCTCATCCCGATAAAAGTAAGCATCACCTGCATTCAAAAGCCACCCCTCTGGCGTCTGAATCGCCACCCCCGCATGACCCCGCGTGTGACCAGCAAGCGGAATTAAAAGCATCTCTGGTGGCAGCCCGTCGAGATCGCGGACTGCCTCGAAGCCAAACCAGGGTTCGCCCCCCGGTGAATAGTACTTCCAGCGTTTGACCTCATCCCACTGCTTTGGACGATAGCGCCCGCTGGCGATGAAACCGTCCCGATGCTGGGCGGCATCCATTTCAGCCTGCATAACATGTACCGTTGCTTCAGGGAAATCTTCTAGACCACCTGCATGATCGAAATCGAGGTGAGTCAGCACGATATGACGCACGTCGCTCGCTTTAAAGCCGAGCCGCTCGATTTGGTCGATCGCCGTGTACTTGCGATCAAACTGGATGTTATTAAACTTGATAAAAAATGGACTGAGCCGCGATGAAGGTGCCTCAACATCGCGCAGTCCGAAGCCAGTATCGATCAGAACAAGTCCCTGATTTGTTTCAACGAGCAGGCAGTGGCAGACTAGATGAGCGGTTGCTCCACGACTGAAGCCATCGAATAATGCCCCACCGATCGGGCACATGCAGCCGCAATTAAGATGATGAATGTGCATAAAGGCTCTACTTACACTACTAACTCC
>JBBSFA010000741.1:0-2688 GCA_038239185.1 Elainellales cyanobacterium
ATTTTCACTTTCAAGACTGGCAGATCATTGGCTCCAGTCCTGAAGTCATGGTCAAAGCAGAGCATTCACCAGAGCCAGATGCGGCAATGGTGGCGACTTTGCGACCGATCGCTGGCACTCGTCGCCGTGGCAAAACTCCTCAAGAAGACGCGATGCTGGGAGCAGATTTGCTCCAAGATCCCAAAGAAGTAGCTGAACATGTGATGCTGGTCGATCTTGGACGCAACGATCTAGGACGGGTCTGTGCCAATGGCAGCGTCACCGTTGATGAGCTGATGATCATTGAGCACTACTCTCACGTCATGCATATCGTCAGCAATGTGGTTGGTAAATTAGGTGCAGGTAAAACAGCCTGGGATCTACTCAAAGCTTGCTTTCCTGCTGGTACGGTCAGCGGTGCGCCCAAAATTCGGGCGATGGAAATCATTCACGATCTGGAAACCTGTCGGCGCGGCGTTTACTCAGGCGCGTATGGCTACTACGATTTTGAAGGACAGTTGAATACAGCGATCGCCATTCGCACAATGGTCGTCCGCAGTCAGCCCGATGGTAGCCATATTGTCACGGTGCAGGCAGGTGCAGGATTAGTCGCAGACTCAGAGCCTGAAAGCGAGTATCAAGAAACCCTCAATAAAGCCGGAGGAATGCTGGAAGCGATTCGCTGCTTGAGACCCGGAAAATCGTAATACTGATGGAGTTGCCACAAAGGTTGAATGATTTCGATCGTTGGTAATGCTGGATCATTCACCAGATCATCTCAATAATTCAGAGCTGAACCAGCGAGATGTGAGTCTGAATCTCAATGATTAGCAGTTGATAAGCGCAGGTTCAAGGTTCAATCTGCAGATTCGGCATTCAATGAAAATGATTTAGTGTTGAATGGTAGAGATTCAGCGTTAAATGATCAACATTCATCGACAAGGCTTTGAGCCTTATGCAAGAATCTTCAAGATTAGGTGGTGATCTAAAGTTGAGATCATCTGATGGGATTGGGTGGAAGAGGTAAGCGATCGCACGAGAAAAAGCATCGGTTCAGAATTATAGTGTCTAGTTTGGTTAAGTAGGCTGAGAGTCCCAGTGCCAACAACGCCATGCAACGGACTGCTGGTTTAGACATCGGCTTCGATTTAAGCGGGTTGGCAGCCGCTGATTGCGATCGCTATACTGCCTAGGCTACTGGTGGGGACGGTACATCACAATCAGTGGTTAGAGTTCAATATTTCTCGAGGTAATCCTAAACCGAAAGGAATATAAATTTGGGTGCAGCGGACGGTTAGAGATCGTCAGTGGGGCCGCCAAGATAGTCTGCCGCCGCTCAACTTAACTACTATACTGCTCCAGTTGTCGGCGGGGGCAGAGTTGCCAGGTTATCTGTTTGTAGCCATACGTTAGACTGTGGTGCTTGACACAAACTACGTTACAAATCCAGAAATTTTCCTGAATTTAAATCCACTTGTTCTCTGCCCCTGTACTAATAACAAAGGAATGAAAATGCTGGGTATTCAACTACTCTAAACAGCCATTCACATTCTTTACTACTGAGCCTTCAGCCATTGATGCTCAGCGATTTGCAAAATCAAAACTTTGGCGATCGCGGGTATCTCTTAAAGCACACACTTCAGTATTGCGGAGTGGTGCTACTGAGTCTTGGGTAATTTTTGCATGTAATCGCTAAGCGCTTCATGTAAAACTGCCTTCTATTCAACCATGCTCATTATCCAGTCAAAGTTGACGACAACTTGTTGATTGGTAATGGCTGACGGTTGTCTTGCAAAATTGTCTTGCAAAATCAATCTCTCTAACTAACCAAAAAATTTCTAACTACAAGGAGTCCATCATGAAAAGACCTAAACTTCCAAACCTGGAAAACATGCCCGCACTAAAAGGCAATGGGGGTAACAATGTTATCCGAGGTAAGAACAAGAACGGTAGACTTTATGGTTTTGGTGGCAACGATGTTCTCTACGCTCTGGGTGGCCATGACGTTTTGTTTGGTGGCTCCGGGAATGACACATTAGAAGGCGGCACAGGTAACGACTTTTTGTTTGGCGATGCTGGTGCCGATACGTTGAACGGTGGGAAAGGCAATGATGTGCTCTTTGGGGGCATCGGGAATGACTCGCTGGACGGCGGAGAGGGGAACGACTTTCTCTTTGGTGGCAGTGGAGATGATGCACTGGAAGGTGGAAAAGGAAATGATTTCGTGTTTGGAGGGTCTGGTGACGACACTCTGGCCTGGGATGATGGCGATGGCAACGATCTCATGAGTGGTGGTTCTGGCTATGACACCATTGAAGTCAAAGGCTCGGTCGAACAGGGAGATGTGTTTACCCTCGGTGCAGCAGTTGACGAAGGTAAGCTGAAAGCCATTTTCAAGCGTGAAAATCTGGTGCCATTTACCCTCACGGTCGATACTTCAGAGAAGTTTGAAGTCAGCGGCTTAGGCGGAGATGACACATTTACCGTCAACGATTTGACAGGAACAGATGTACAACTTGTGCAATTCTTTGGCAACGAAGGTAATGATGTCTTGGAGGCAGGAAATACAAGTACGCTCATTTATGCAGAAGGTGGTGTTGGCAACGATAAGCTCGTCGGTGGTAGTGCGAATGACACACTATATGGAGGTGAAGGAGACGACTTCATTGAGGGTGAAAAAGGCAACGACACAATGATTGGAGAAGCAGG
>JBBSFA010000742.1:0-2688 GCA_038239185.1 Elainellales cyanobacterium
CTAGCATTTCGCTTGCCCGTGCGGTTAGAGTGTCTAGCTTTAAGCTGCTTGGCTGGACTGCTGACCATCCATGTCACCGGAATTGGCTATCTCTGGCTAGCGCACTACTTTCACTGGGCTGGGTTAGGTCAAGGCTCGGTCTTTCAGGCAGTTTTGACTTATTCACTTAATCCGCTGATGGGGCAGTTGGCAACGGTTTGTGGGGTGTCTGTTCTGGCGTTCTTGCTGCGTCGTTTAATGTTTTACTAAGGATTGAGCATCGTTGAGGCTCATGTGGCAGCGACCCGTTAGGTGAGATATGACTCTGAGAAATCGTTTGTTTTGGGTTGCTGCGGTAGTAGGGTTGGTGCTCGATCAAGCGACAAAGTTCGCGATCGTTCGCACCTTTGAGCTAGGAGAAACGTTGCCGCTGCTGCCCGATGTGTTTCACCTGACCTATGTCACCAATCGGGGAGCTGCTTTTAGCTTATTCAGTGAAAAAGGAGAATGGCTACGCTGGCTGTCGCTGGTGGTTAGCCTGGGTCTAGTGCTGCTGGCATGGTTTACGCCTCGGATGACGCGCTGGGAGCAGTTGGGGTATGGCTGCATTTTGGCAGGGGCTTTGGGGAACGGACTCGATCGCTTCATATCGGGACGGGTCGTAGACTTTCTGGATTTTCGGCTGATCCACTTTGCTGTGTTTAATGTGGCAGATGTTTGCATCAATATCGGCATTGTTTGCCTGTTGGTTGCCGCTTTTGCTAAGCCCACGCCGGGAAACGGCAAGCGATCGGCTGGGTAGCAGCTATTTTGTGGTTGGATCACTGTATGTCATAATCTTTAACAGAGTTTTTAAGATTTGCTGCTCTGATTTTTCACCTACGCAACCTACCCAACCATGAGTTCGGAAACTGCTGATCCTAAACTGCTCGATAGCTACGAGTGCGGTGCTTGTGGCTATACCTACGAACCTGCTAAGGGCGACAATACCAACAGTATTGCGCCTGGAACTGACTTCGAGTCGCTTCCAGAGACCTGGCGCTGTCCGGTCTGTGGGGCACGAAAGCCTCGATTCAGCAATATTGGACCGAAAGACAGTCCTTCTGGGTTCAAAGAAAATCTCAAGTATGGGTTTGGGGTCAATACCATGACTCCGAATCAGAAGAACCTGCTGATTTTTGGCGCTTTAGGACTTGCCGTTCTCTTCTTCATTAGCTTATACGGGCTGCAATAGTTGCGATCGTCTTAAGATTTACAAACTTAAATTTTCGGACTTAAGATTATTACACTTAAATTTTTGCAAAGTTAAATAAACATTCGTGAAACGCATAGACCCAACTCCAATGCACTCCATTTTCAAGTCCGTCAGGCAAATTGCGATCGTCTTAGTGGCGATCTTGCTCTGCACTAGCTGCACCAAAAACTTTTTACCGTCTATCAGCAACAACCCCTGGCAACCGATCTCATTGCCTACCGAGGAAACGCTATCAGATGTCGCGTTTGTGGATTCTAACCACGGTTGGCTGGTCGGCGTAAAATCAACGCTGCTGGAAACCAAAGATGGTGGCGACACTTGGGAACAGCGCAGTCTCGATTTGGGTGACAGCAACTATACCTTTAGCTCAATCAGCTTTGCGGGCAGCGAAGGCTGGATTGTCGGTCAGCCAAGTCTGCTGCTGCACACGACTGATGGCGGTAGCTCTTGGTCAAGGATTCCGCTGAGCGAAAAGCTGCCAGGAGCGCCCTATATGATTTCGGCGCTGAATCCTCAAACCGCAGAAATGGCAACCGATGTGGGGGCGATCTACCAGACCAAAGACGGCGGTAAAACCTGGCAGGCTTTGGTGCAGGAAGCGGTCGGGGTCTTGCGAAATATTTCGCGATCGGACGATGGCAAGTACGTCGCAGTTTCGGCGCGCGGCAGCTTTTACTCCATTTGGGAGCCGGGTCAAACCGCTTGGCAGCCCTACAACCGCAACAGCTCCAAGCGATTGCAGAACATGGGCTTCGACAAAGCAGGCGGGCTATGGCTGCTGGCGCGGGGTGGAATTGTCCAGTTCAACGACTCTGGGTCACCGGAAGAGTGGGGCAAAGCAATTACGCCTGAGTTTGCGACGAGTTGGGGTTTGCTGGATCTGACCTATCGGACTCCGAGTGAACTCTGGCTGTCCGGCGGCAGCGGCAATTTGCTGGCTAGCTTTGATGGCGGCAAGACCTGGGAGAAAGATCGTGCGGTGGAAGACACGCCTTCTAACCTATATCGAATCGTTTTTGTCAACCCTGATCAGGGATTTGTTTTGGGTCAGCGTGGAACTTTGTTGAAATACAAAGCTGCCTAACAGCGCAACCAGAACAGAGGGATAGAGCAGGCAAGTTGGGGATAAAACTTGAGACTCTCTACGCACTCTCGTATGATGTAAAGTACAGATCATATTTTGGAAATTAGTTTTGTTTTGGGTAAGCGAAACGAGCCTCAAGCAAAACTGGAATCGTTCTAAACTGCACCTGTTTCTCAATTAAACTTGTTCTTTCTGGGAGAGGATCAATGGCTGGAACCACTGGAGAGCGTCCGTTTACAGATATTGTGACAAGCGTTCGCTATTGGGTGATCCATAGCATCACCATTCCGGCGCTGTTTATCGCTGGTTGGCTGTTTGTCAGCACGGGTTTGGCGTATGACATTTTCGGCACGCCCCGCCCGGATCAGTA
>JBBSFA010000743.1:0-2688 GCA_038239185.1 Elainellales cyanobacterium
AATCAGGTCAACGGTTTCCCGACTGCCGTCCACAAATTCCACCTGTGAGCCGTCTAGCCGTTCTACTCCAGGTTTAGGTGTAATTCGACCATGCTTGATATAGTAGGGCACCTCATTATTCAGGGTAGGGTGCTTGTCAAATATCCGGTACTGGGGTTGAGGCATCCCGTAATCAGCATGTTTGCCAAAAGTGAGGCGAATGATCGCATAAGCCATCAGGCGTTGCCACCAAGCAGGCATCCACCATTGATTCAAATCTGCGATCGGCACACCCGCAAAGGTCTTGGGAATAAACCAAACCGACTCGCGCAGGCTCAGAATCGATTTTGCGCCCACCCGTGCCGCCTCTGCGGCTATATCGCAGGCGGAGTTGCCGCCCCCGATGACCAGCACCCGTTTTCCCCGCAGTTGCTCTGGAGACTTGTAGGCTTTGGAATGAATGATTTCGCCGTTAAATTGACCCTTCAACTCAGGAAAGCGCTCGCTCCAGTGATGCCCGTTGCAGAGCAAAATGCCCTTATAGATCCGCTGCTCCTGATTCGCAAATGTGACTTCCCATTCATTGTTTTCAACGGGCCGCACCCGTTCGACTGGCTGATTTAGTTCAATCTGCTTTCGCAGCTCGAAGCGATCGGCAAAGGCGTTTAAGTAATCCCACATGTTTTGGGCGCTGGGAAAGTCAGGATAATCCGCAGGCATCGGGAAGTGGGTGAACTGAGTAATTTTGCGAGACGAAATAATGTGAGCCGTTTCGTAGACCCCGTGATGCCAATTGCCCCCAATGTCATCGCTGGCATCCACCTGATCGTAAGTAATATCTGCTGCTTGGAGCGCCTGCGCCATGCCCAAGCCCACAAAACCCGCACCGATAATTAATTGCTTGGAGCG
Source organism: Elainellales cyanobacterium (assembly GCA_038239185.1). Classification (GTDB taxonomy): domain Bacteria; phylum Cyanobacteriota; class Cyanobacteriia; order Elainellales; family Elainellaceae; genus FACHB-886. Next base: position 889 of record JBBSFA010000743.1, read on the forward strand.
AGTGTCGATCGTTGCTTGAGGGTTACGGCTGGGACTTGTTGACACCACGGGTCAGCCTCCGAGTAGATATGGCAGTGATCCAGTTTAACAACTCAGGCGTATAACGTTTAAGGCGGTGGGTGATCTGGGCGATCGCATCTGGAAAAACGTGCAGTTGGTTGCGCTGAATGCCTTGCAGGGTCGATCGCATCACCCGCGCTGGATTAGTTGCAAACTGGGGAGGAAAGCCTTCCCGCCCTTCCGTCTCTATAGTGCCTTGAGCCAAGCTACCATATCGGGGAGACTTAAGAATGGGAGTGCGACTAAAAAAGGGATAGACCGCTGTCACCTGTACGTTATACTGCTTGACTTCCTGATACAACCCTTCACTAAATCCCCGCAGCCCAAATTTGCTAGCGGCATAATGGGTCAGACCTTCTGTAGCCACCCAGCCAGCCAGCGATGAAATATTCACAATATGCCCCTGCCGACGGGCAATCATATCTGCCACAAATAAGGTGCTTAAGCGCATCGGCGCTAACAGGTTGACCTGCATCAGCCTTTCCCATTGCTCAGTGGGCACTTCATCCATCCGCCCAAATAGCCCAATTCCAGCATTGTTAATCAAAATGTCGATCGCAACTCCCAGGGCGATCGCCTCCTGATACAGAGTTTCACAGCCCTCGCGACTCGATAAATCTGCCGCCAAGCAAGCCAATACCTTACCCGTCGGAATTTCTTGCCGGATCTTGTCCACACAGGTTTGCAGAACAGATGCGTCGCGATCGGAGAGAATTAACTGGCTATTGGCAGCTAACAACTGGCGAGTCAATTCCTGCCCAAATCCGCCTGCGGCACCTGTGATTAGCACTACAGCTTTGTCTAACTGAGTCATGGTTTTTGCCCTTCTAGTCGGTCTTTCACCCAGAAATACTATGCATCAAGGTCTGAGCAAATCCGCAATTTCTTTGTAGGCACGGGTGAGGCGATCGCCCAAAATCTGGATGACTGCTGATTGGAAAGCCACAGCAACCTCTGGTTTTTCTTGCTGCATTTGGTAAAAGCTCTCCTTTGAAAGACGGTGGAAAGTGCTAGGCTGATCCACTGTCGCTGACGCTTGGTAGGACGAATGGAGGAAAAAAACCATTTCGCCCACTAGATTCCCGACCCCCAAACTTTGGAGACGGCGAGGCTGATCTCCTTCTTGTTGCTGAAGCAGGGTCACGGCTCCAACCTCAATGAAATAGAGAGAATTAGCGGCATCTCCTTGATGAAAAAGAACCTGCCCAACTTCCATGTCCAGTTCTTCCAGACCATCTATAAATTCCCAAATATGCTCGGTATTAGTGAACAGATTTTCGAGCTGTAAGGCTAGGGGAAGGGCATGGCGGCGACGTTGAGGAATCGCCTCTAAAATCTGGTCTTCGCACCCTTAGTGGTGCAGAAAAGTCCTGAAGAACCGATGTATGGGAATAATGGGGAATCTCACAGGATCTCACAGTGAGACAAGGGTGACAGAGCGGGGGACGACATGGGATGCTCAAGTTTCCACACAATAAACAATCCGATGTCAGTCCCCCAACTCTATCGTCAACTGCAATCTCAGCTAAGTCAATGGATTTATCCCCAAGACCAACGACATCTGCAAGTTTTTTGTGAAAATGTCGCTGCGATTTTGCAAGCTCAAAGCGCCTGTCTGAGCCATTGGTTGCCCTACCTGAGCCACCCTGACTGCCAAGCTCGCAGCCACATGGAGCGATTAAATTACTTTGTCCATAATCCCAAAATCACCGCCGAAACCTTCTATTTTCCCTTGTTGCA
>JBBSFA010000744.1:0-2686 GCA_038239185.1 Elainellales cyanobacterium
CGTGCTCAAAATGTAAAAGCACAGATCAGGGTTCTTCTTCCGCAAGGCGCTGTCAGACCCATTTTATGAACACATCATTACTGCCCGACGGATCGAGACAAGCTGATGGCTCAAGACAGCCCAATCCATCCCAACCCGCGATCGCATCCCTAGAACTCTCGATCGTCGTGCCGATCTACAACGAAGTTGAAAGTCTGCCGCGCTTGATCGAGGCGATTGCCACCGTCATGCAAGCTAATCGCTATCGCTATGAAATTATCTGCGTCGATGATGGCTCAACCGATGGCTCCTCCGATCTGCTGCGCCAAATTGCTGGCGATCGGACTGACCTCAAAGCCGTTCTGCTGCGCCGCAACTATGGGCAAACTGCGGCAATGGCGGCTGGCTTCAATACTGCGATCGCACCGGTGATCATCACCCTGGACGGCGACTTGCAAAACGACCCTGCTGATATTCCTCGGCTGCTAGAAAAGCTGAACGAAGGCTACGACCTAGTGAGCGGCTGGCGTAAACAGCGCCAAGATGCCGCCCTGACTCGCTTGTTGCCGTCCAAAATCGCCAACTGGCTGATTGCCAAAGTCACCGATGTCAACATTCACGACTACGGCTGTTCACTGAAGGCGTATCGATCGGAACTGGTAATGGATATGAACCTTTACGGCGAACTACATCGCTTCTTACCCGCCCTCGCCTTCATTGAAGGAGCCAGAATTGCCGAAATTCCGGTACGCCACCACGCCCGCAAATTTGGCTCCAGCAAGTATGGCTTAGGACGCACCTTTCGCGTGGTGATGGACTTGTTCACCATCTTCTTCATGAAAAAGTTTTTGACCCGCCCTATGCATGTCTTCGGGCTGTTTGGCTTGGTGGCAATGCTGGCAGGTCTTGGCGTTGGCATTTACCTGTCTTTTTTGAAGCTAGTCTTGGGGCAAGATATTGGCGATCGTCCGCTCTTGATCCTCGCAGTCGTCCTGTTCCTGACGGGAATCCAGCTCATTAGCTTTGGCTTACTGGCTGAGCTGTCCATGCGTACCTACCACGAGTCCCAAAATCGCCCTATCTATCGCATCCGAGAAGTGGTTGGTTCAAAAGCGACGGAATAGTAGCGCTTGCTCAAGGTTCACGATCGCCCCGACCGATTGGCGATCGAAGTCCCCGAATAAATTGCTAAAGCCGTCCAGATCAGCCCAAAGGTGGCAAGGTGAGTGGCGGTAAACGGTTCATGATACAGAAACACGCCTAGAAAGAGCTGAATGCTAGGCGCAATGTACTGGAAAAAGCCGAGCGTTGAGAGGCGCAAGCGTTTGGCAGCGTTATTAAACCAGAGCAGCGGCATGGAGGTGATTATGCCAGCTCCGACAAACAGCAGTGTAATTCTCCAATCAATCCCCCAGTGCCCCGTGCCGATCGCCGCTCGATAGCCCACTAATGCCAAAGCGATCGGAGTCAACAGGGCGGTTTCGACCGCCAGCCCCACCATGGGCGACACTGCCGCCGTTTTTCGCAGCAGTCCATACAAGCCAAACGAAACCGCCAAAGCCAGCGCAATCCAGGGAACCGCGCCAAACTCCCAGACAAACGTGGCAACGCCTGAACAGGCTAAGACAACCGCTAGTTTTTGCCCCCAGTGCAATCGCTCTTTGAGAAACACCGCGCCGAGCAGCACATTCACCAGCGGATTGATGAAATAGCCAAGGCTCGATTCAACCACGCGATCGCTGTTCACGGCATAAATATACAGCCCCCAGTTGAACGACAGCAGCAGTGCCGTGGTCAGCAGTACACCAAGCTGTTTGGGCTTGTGCCACATCTGGATTAACTCTGCCTGTCGTCGCTGTAACGCCAGTAGCACTAGCAAAAACACCATCGACCAGATTAGCCGATGGCTCAGCACTTCGATCGCGGGCACTTGTCCAAACTGTTTCCAGTAGATCGGCAGGAATCCCCAAGCCCCATAAGCCAGCACGGCATACACTGTACCGGGCTGAATCGGTACGGAAACCTTGGGATCAAGCTTGCGGCTCAAAGGGTTGTTCACTGGAAAATCGGGTAGACACTGTGACCCATCCTAGCGATCGCTCTACCGATCAGTTAGAGGCAATTGGCGATCGGATGAACCAGTACAGTTGGGCGCAAAACTGGGAGGCTATACTCCTGACAACTGCCCCCACTGCATGTTGTATGGCTGCTCAAAAGATTTTGTTTCTGGCTGCAAATCCGCAAGGGACGACTCGCCTGCGTCTAGGTCAGGAAGTGCGGCAAATTAGAGAAGTGTTGAGGCGATCGCAGTTTGATCTACAGGAGCGATCGGAAGTGCGTTCAGCAGATGTGCGTCAGGCAATGCTGGATCTGAATCCGTGGATTGTGCATTTTTCAGGGCATGGTGAGGGCAGTGAAGTTTGTGGGGGAAGCCGCCCGATCGCCAACCCCGCGAAAGATGAATCTGGATGAGGACTTTGATTCTGAAGTTTCCCAGATTGCGGGCGGGTTGGTGTTTGAAGAAGAGAGGGGTAAGCCGAAGCTTGTGAGTGGCGAAGCATTGGCTGAATTGTTTAGGCACTTTACCCACTGCGTTGAATGTGTGGTGCTGAATAGCTGTTATTCGGCAGCGCAAGCGGAGGCGATCGCGCAGCATATTCCCTATGTGATTGGGATGAGGAAGGCGATCGGGGATCGGGCGGCGATC
>JBBSFA010000745.1:0-2681 GCA_038239185.1 Elainellales cyanobacterium
AGGAAGGCCGGAATTTGCAGCACATCCGCCACTTCCGCCACGATCGAGGCCTGATAGCTCTCATGAATGTCCGTCAACACAGGCACTTCAACCTGATCTTTGACCTTTTGCAGAATTGCCAGCCCTTCCTGCATCGCCACGCCCCGGAAAGAGCTAGCCGAGGTTCGGTTTGCCTTATCGAACGAAGACTTGAAAATCAGAGGGATGTTGAGGCGATCGGTGACTTTGCGAATCTGCTCCGCCATCTTCAGCGTAAAGGCTTCAGATTCAATCACGCAGGGCCCTGCAATCAGCACTAGGGGAGAGCCATCGCCCGCTTTCAAGGTTTCGGTAATCTGAGTCTGAATCATTTTGCTATTCCTGATTGAGTGCTATCTTCACGCGATTCGCGAGCTTGTGCAGTTTAAAGCTATCCCACCAGACTTGCTGTGACCAGCGCTTCTGCTGCCACTAGATCCTCTGGCGTATTCACTTCGGGTACAGCCATCTCTGTCAGGCAGACCTGAATATGATAGCCATGTTCCAGCACCCGCAACTGCTCCAGCGCTTCGCAGTGCTCAAACGGTGTGGACGTAAGCTGCGAATACTGCGATAAAAAGTCGCGGCTAAAGGCATAGAGTCCCAGGTGATGAAACACCGGGGCCGTCCCCGCATTGCGGAAATAGGGGATTGCCGATCGCGAAAAATACAGAGCGCGTCCATGGCGATCGCAAAGCACTTTGACCACGTTGGGATCAGCGTGACCGATCGACAAATCCAATGGGCAAGCCAAAGTCGTCATATCGGGCAGTTGACCTTCTAGATAAGGCGTAATCAACTGCATCAGCATTTCTGGGGTGACAAACGGCTGATCGCCCTGGACGTTGGCGATCGATTCCATCTCTGGATAACGAGCAGCTACTTCGGCAACGCGATCGGTTCCCGTTGCGTGATCGCTGCGGGTCATTTCCACCTCGCCGCCGAATCCTTGCACACAGTCCGCAATCAAATCACTATCGGTCGCTACCACGACTTGACTGAAGGCTGGACAGCGCTTTGCCGCTTCGTAAACCCGCTGCACCATGGGGCGATCGCCAATCTGAACCAAAGGCTTGCCAGGGAAGCGCTGCGAATTGTATCGAGCCGGAATCACCGCCAAAATCTTCATGCTGTACCTTTTCTTACTGCGTTATTTAAGAGCTAAACTGAATCGCGGAAAAAGCTTTCCCGCTTAAAACCGATTCGATCGCGCTATAGCCCAATCCGGATAATATCGTGCAGCCGCACTAAACCCACGTATTGCTGTTCAGGATTGACCACGGGCAGCACCGAAATTTGGGACGGGCGATCTTCCATAATCTTCAAGGCATCGTAGGCTAGCAGATCCGGCGATACGACTGTGGGTTTAACCGTCATCATCATGCCCGCTTGCAGACTCGGCAGCTCTGACAGCCCGACCTTTTGCACCCATCGCCGCAAATCGCCGTCGGTGATAATTCCTAGCAAGCGATCGCTCGGATCGACGACGCAGACTGCCCCTAAACCGCCTGCACTAATGGCGCTTAGGACCTCGATCCAGGAGACTTCCGGCGAGACTTTCACGGTCTGCGAATCTGCTGCAACTAAGTCCTGCACTTTCAAAGTCAGCCGCTTGCCGAGCTGCCCTGCCGGATGGTTCATGGCAAACTCTTCGGCAGTTAGTCCGCGCCGCTGGAGCAACGTCATTGCTAGCGCGTCCCCGATCGCCAACGCGACCGTGGTGCTGGTAGTGGGAGCCAAGTTCAGCGGACAGGCTTCGCGATCGACTCCCGCATCCAGTACCGCATCAGCCTGCGCTGCCAGCGTGGACTGCAAGTTGCCCAAAATCGCGATGATCGGCACCTGCCGATGCTTCAGGTGCGGCAGCATTTCGATTAGCTCGGCGGTTTCGCCGCTGTTGCTGAGCAGCACGATGACATCCGCAGCCGTTACGATGCCCAAATCACCATGCAGCGCATCGCAAGGATGAAGATAGACGGCTACCGTGCCGATGCTGTTGAGCGTGGCAGCAATCTTTTGAGCCACGATGCCCGACTTGCCGACTCCTGACAGCACGACTTTGCCTGCACAGTTGGCAAGCAAGGTGAGCGATCGCTCCACAGAGTCATACTGCATCCGTTCTGCGGCTCGATTGATCGCATCGGCTTCCAGCTTCAGCAGTTGAACTGCCTCATGGGACTGACGGGGATTAGCGGAGAGCTGCATAAAAACTGGGGTGATGAAGGACTGAAAGCAAACGTAAGAAGACGCAATTAGACTTGCCCTCTTGTTACTAATAACGGCACTTAACTTGTAGTTCCGCACAATTAGCTCAGGAATGTTTGAACTTCTGATGAAAAATTCTTCCAGCTCAGGTGTTCTACGGTCGCTCGAATATCTGTCGTGTTCTGGAAAGCCTGCTCTATCAGTTCGCAAATCACCTCAGCAGAGCTATCTACATCAAATAAGAAACCATTTTCACCCGATCGAATGATATCCGGTGCGAATCCAGTCCGACTGGCAACAGGCACCACATTACACATCATGGCTTCAATCAAAGGAATAGGACCACCCTCTAACTTAGCGGGTGACACAAAGACATCCATCTGCGAATAGTAGTGGGGATACTCTGCATAAGGCGCTTGGACATAAGACAGATTTTCCAGCGCGATCAGTTCCGCAAA
>JBBSFA010000746.1:0-2677 GCA_038239185.1 Elainellales cyanobacterium
ACAAAGCGGGGACGATTTCGTTTGAATCGGCAATGTCCAAAACTTCCCGCCCCGATGAGTTACACCGCTTGATTGGGGGTGCTGTCCCGCAAGGCAAACCGGGTGCAACAGCCGCCCGCTAGCGCGATTTTTTAACAGACTCAAGTCATTCCTTTCCCACAGGTTTCCGCTATGCCGACCTACCTTGTACGCGCTAGAGATACAAAAGGCAATGCTCGCAAGGAGCGAATTACTGCCGATACGCCGTCTGATGCCCGCACTGCACTCCGAGAGCAAGGCTTATTCGTTCAAGAGATTACTGAGGATAAAGGTCTGCTTGAACGGCTCAGTTCGTTCGAGCTGAGCGAGATTTCGACCGCGCTCACCAGCGTCAGCGTCAAAGATAAAGCGATTTTCTCTCGTCAGTTTGCGGTGCTGATCAACGCTGGGGTGGCAATGGTGCGCGGCTTGGGCGTTTTGTCCGATCAGTGTCCCAATCCCAAACTCAAGCGAGCGCTCCAGGAAATTAGCTCTGATGTGCAGCAAGGCACCAACCTTTCTGATGCCATGCGGAAGCATCCCAAATGCTTCGACAGTCTCTACACCAGCATGGTGCAGGCAGGTGAGGTTGGCGGGGTGCTGGATGAAGTCATGAACCGACTGGCAAAGCTGCTGGAAGATGTGGCTCGGCTGCAAAACCAGATTAAGTCTGCCATGTCTTATCCCGTTGTAGTGGGATCGATCGCCGTCCTCATCTTCCTGGGCATGACGATGTTCCTGCTGCCAATCTTTGCAGACATCTTCGATAAGCTCCATGCGAACTTGCCGCCTTTCACGCAGTTGATGATTGGCATCAGTAAGTTTTTGCGGAGCTTCTACGTCATATTTTTGGTCATCGCGGTCGTAGTGTTTGTGTTTGCCTACAATCGCTTTTACAGCACTCGCGTGGGTCGTGTAACCCTGGATCGGTTTTACCTAAAAATGCCGCTGTTCGGTGATTTGATCCAAAAAACGGCAACGGCTCGGTTCTGCCGGACTTTCGGGGCATTGTCGCGATCGGGTGTTCCCATCCTGACCGCCCTAGAGATTGTGCGGGATACTGCCGGAAATCAGGTGATTGCCAATGCGGTGGATGAAGCCCGGAAGGAAGTTCAAACCGGGGGGATGATTAGTCTTGCCTTGCAGAAAGAGCAGGTGTTTCCAGTCATGGCAATTCAGATGATCAGCATTGGGGAAGAAACTGGGGAGATTGATACGATGCTGATGAAAGTGGCAGACTTTTATGAAGATGAAGTTGAGCAGGCGGTTAAAGCGCTCACTAGCATCATGGAACCCCTGATGATTGTGGTATTGGGCGGCATGGTCGGTTCGATTCTGGTTGCAATGTATCTACCGATTTTCTCGATTATGGATGCGATTAAGTAAGCCCCAAGCCTCAAGTAAGCCTAAGCCATGACGATTAATTCATCTCACTATGAGGAAGTTTTGGCAACCTGTAGTGATCATTTGGGTGCGATCGCCCTCTTAAAACAGCATCGCCCCTATCTGGAAATGATTCCCAGTATGCGTCGCTCCAGCGAGAGCGTCATCCCGATTCCGCTGCCGCTGATCCGCGTTCGGAACGCTTCAAGCACCGCAACGAGTACGATGCTTCGCCTACCTTGCGACACCGCCATTCTGATGTGTGATCCAGAATGGAAAATCAAGACAGGGGTCGAGATTTTTGTGTTTGTCCATCAGGCTGGCGAAGACTTTTCCGATTTGCTCAGCCGTTGGAGACAGACCCAGATCTATCTGGCTCAAGGCTACGAGTGGGTCATGCCCGATCGCCACCGACATATTCTCAGCGAATGCTCCGACGAAGTGCATTGCTTGTTTGTACTGTTTCCAGAAACGCCCGATCGGATCAAGCGGGGGTTGCGAGGGGCATCTCTGCCTTTTGTGATTCAGTCATTTGAGGCGATCGAAGAATCAGAATTCCTGGACGCAGAAACATTTCTCGCCTCAGAAATAGGAACCGATGAATCGCTGTAAGTGCACAAGTTAAAACCCAAGTTAAAACCCATGAGTTACCTGCGGCAGACTGCACGGAAGTAAATCATGGGTTGTGGTAGAGCAGGAAACGGGTTAATCCACGTTGGATTAACCCGCCAATTTGGGAACGCTGAGAGGAACTACTTTTGCAGAACCAGCTTGACGTTTGCATTCACCAAGCCGGGACGCTTGACTTCAGCCAAGGTCTTGTTGACGGCATACTTCTGGTTGATCGAGTTGATCAGCTCGGTCTGATTGTGCTTTTTAGCCACACCCCACAGGTCAGCGATCAAGTCGAAAGAACCATCTGCATTGCGAGACCAGCCTAGATCGTATTCGCCTTCCAAAACAGCCACGATGTCAGAGCGAACGCGCTGACCATTGTAGCCACGCACATCGGCTTCCGTCTTCACGGAGATGCCCAGATCGCGCAAAGAAGACTTGAGGATTTCAGCGTCGGTGATTTTGGTACGCAGAGTGCTAAAGTGAGACATTTCGGATTTCCTCCAGTAGAGAAGTTGAGAGAGACAACAACGTTTTGAGAGTCAATACGCCGTACAGATAGCGGTTGGAATGCCAACGGATACGGCTGTCTTTCGCTTTGGCTGCTAGCAAGGTTGCTAGCCCTTCCCCCTGTTGGGATCAGAGGGGAAAGCTTTTAGAA
>JBBSFA010000747.1:0-2673 GCA_038239185.1 Elainellales cyanobacterium
AAGAAATCAAGGCTTACGCCTGGGTGACTTTAGAAACCGCGCTGCAAAAAATTACGTTCAACCAGGCGCGGCAGTTGCTCATCAAGGCAAACGACTACATCCGTAGCGTTCCTATGCAAAGCGGAAGCTGACTTCGATCGCGTCACTTCGATCGCGTCAGTAGCATAAGCCACAAAAAAGATTTTCTATCTTGCGGTATGGTACAGCCAGTAAAATTCATGTTACGAATAGTAACAATCTGATCTATCGATTCCGGAACGTGCACTAAAAGTACAGCCGATCGAAAAGAGGGTTTACCCGAAGCACTGAAATTAAGGAACTGACCTGTGACCCTATCCTTCTCGCCGTCCCAAGTTATCAACGAGCAAGTTATCAACGAGCAAGTTACTAACGAGTCTTTAATTTCTGCCTTCTTCCAGCGATCGATCGGTCAATGGAAATCGGAGCGGCGCTACTATACCTTGCCGGACGGGAAAACCAAAGAGACCATTAGCTTCATCACTATTAGCTATCTAGAGCAAGACTGTGAGCAACTTCGCAGTCTGGCTCGAATGCACGGATTGGCAAACGAAGCCCTGATGACTTGTGGCGCAGAAGTGCTTTGGGATAGTACTGATTCGGTTTCTGGCAAAAAGCAATCGCAGGGTTCCACACTATTTGGCGCAAAGGGCGAAACTTTGTTCCGCGATCGAGGGTTTGCTACGCCTAAGCCTGTGACCGCTCAGTTCTACTTCATCAACCCCGAAACGCTAGTGCTTCGCACCGAGTATCAAGACTCCGTGTTTGAAGAAGAGCTAAAGCTAGTTGGGCAACAGTACCGCACTCGTCAGACGATTATCTCGCGGGCTGGAGAGCAACAAATGATTGGGCAGTACCTAGAGAAGAGGTTGAGCTAGAGAGAAGCGCTTGAGCTAGCGGCTGAGCGATCGCCTGAAGCCTCTCCAGCGGCATCTCGTAGAAATAGCGCTGATAAAACTGCTCCTCCTGCACCGCCGCAGAAAACTGAGCGATCGCCCTTTGCTCGGCTAAAGCAGCGCTTTCAGTTTCAAGGCTAGCCGCAGGCTTCCAGGCAAACTGTAGCTCGTCCCCTCGCTGCACCAGCGAAAACCCCACAAGCTGAAGGCTCTGTAAGCCTGTCTCTAATGCCCGATCGCCAATCTCTAACTTCTGGCGCAATGTTGTTCGAGTCACAGTCACTCCGCTGCGGCTGAGGTATTTCGCCAGCCCCACCAACTGCTGCCAGATTTGACCGGGCGAAATCGGTGCAGGCGGTGGGTACGCGATCGCGAGCTTCTGTCCGGCGCGAGCTGCACCTTGCAGCCAACTTTCCAGTTCTGTCCAACTGGTTGGGCATTGGGTGACCTGTACGATCGCCTCGTGGGTAACCTGATGATCACTGTTCTGCCGCCAGTCTAAAATCCAGTCGATCGGGCTGTCCAGCCTACTAAATGCCAAACTGTCGGTTTCTGAAGTTGGACGCAACGCAATCAGCCGCATCTCATAGCGCATTTCTCTTTTCGCGTCTTGGTAGCTATTAAAGTCAAGCTCAACGATCGCGTCGCATCGCTGTCCGACGGGGATCTCATCTTTGTAATGCCCCCACCAAACGCCCGGAAAGCCGCGATCGCTCGTCCCATCTTGCAGCAAAAACTCAGCCTTGATCAACCCCTCTTGATCCTGTCGCCCGCCTCTAAATTTGCGATGCCAGGGATTAGTGAACCAACCGTTGCGGATCAGCAGCCTGGGCGCAGGATTGCCCATTCCGCAAGGTTCCAACAGCTTGAGCTGGTCAAATAGCACTTTGCCGTTGTCTTGCTGAAGTGCGGCAACGGTGACCGTGAGATCGGCACGGACGATCGCTCCCGCTGGCGCTTCTGTTTGCTGGCGGAGCCGCTGATTGATTGCCTCCGCAAACAGCGTAATGTTGTTGACGGGCAGACTCAGCCCAGCGGCAAACGGATGTCCGCCAAAGCTATGCAGCAGATGGGTTTGTTCGCTAACTAGCTGGTACAGGTCGATCTGATTGACCGATCGCGCCGATCCTCTGGCAAGTAGCGGCATGGCACTAGTTTCTTCAAGTTCAGGCTCTTCCAGAGCCAGCAGAATCGTCGGACGACCGTACTCTTGAGCAATTTGTCCTGCCACTAGCCCCAAAATGCCGATCGACCATTGGGGATCAGCCAACACGATCGCCCTAGTCGTAGACAGATCGAGCTGCGCTAGTTTGGCTTTGACCTGCTTCACAACATCCCGTTGCAGCAGTTTCCGGCAGCTATTGGCAAACTCAGTTTCGATCGCCAGTCGGTGACAGCGCTCTGGATCTTGACTGGTGAGTAGCTCCACGCACAGACTGGCATCTCCCTGAATCCGACTGACGGCATTGATCCGAGGTCCCAAGCCAAACGAAATATCGGTGGGGCGATCGCCTGTTTTGCGGCACAGTTCCAGCAGTTTAGCGATGCCGGGGCGCGGGGGACTGTCTCCGCGATTTTTCTGGAGCTGCTCAATCCCACGCTGCGCCAAATAGCGGCAATCTCCCGTAAGCTGCACCAGATCGGCAATTAACCCGATCGCGACTAGGTCGAGCAACTGGGCGATCGGCTGCTGGGGCACATTTGGAAGGGTTTCATAAAGCGCCTCCACAAGTTTGTAGGCAACTGCAACACCGGACAA
>JBBSFA010000748.1:0-2671 GCA_038239185.1 Elainellales cyanobacterium
AGGTTGTCTATGAAAACCCAAGAAACGCTGAAGATCGAAGCCATACTCCATGAGTAGCGCGATCGCAACTCAATTTCTGGCAGAACTACAGGCGCGATTTTCTATGAGCGGTAAGGGCGATCGCCAGAATCGATCGATTTAGGGTTGGGGCGATCGGGGGAGTTTGATGGGGTGCGATCGCTCAAACTCCCTTAAATTCCGCTTTCATCGTTGTAAGGGCAGGAGCGATCGAGTTCATTTATGTCTAATCTTCAACTTTCAATAGAAGAATTGAGAGATGGGCTTGAAAGTTCTGAAAGTCGTTGTCTATTGTCAGGATGCTATAGTTTCGACGATGAGCAACTGCACAAATCAGAAAATCAGTATTTGAACCCTGAATGCCGTTACTGCGGCAGGTGTTAAAAAATTCTGCGGCAAGCTCATAGTCTTCAGATACGAGTTCTAGATCTGGGAAGGCACGAAGATAATTTCGCAGGCGGATAAACTGTTCGGAACTGCGGACTTCAGAAAGGATTTCTTGGCGAATTGCACCTAGCAAGGCAATTTGGTCATCAGTGATCAGATCCCGCAACAGCGCGACGGCAGGAGAAATATCGAATGGCAACTTTCGACGCAAAGCTAGCGACCACACTGAAGTATCAACAATGACGCTCATGCCTGTTGGCGTTGCTGCTTGTAGTCATAGTCTTCGTTGTAATCAATCGTGCCAAAAAGGTCTAATACTTTGAGTCGCTTGCGGCGTTGGATATATTCGCGCAGAGCTGTCTCAACGATCGCATCAGCGGTAGTCTGATTATCGAGCGCAAGTGCTTCTTGCAGCAAAGCCTCATTGATGTTGAGTGATGTAGCCACGATCGCTCCTGAGCAACGGTTGACTAGCTTAAGCGTAGCGTACTTCTACACAAGATAGGATCGATCGCCCCCACGGCTAAAAAAGCGATCGCTGTTCAAATCGATCGGGTTAGGATTGGGGCGATCGGGGGAGTTTGATGGGGGGCGATCGGTCAAACTCCCCTAATACTAGTAGTGCTAACCGTACACATCTGAAGATATGCGGAAATTTTCCTCAGATCCACCTCGATCGGCATAATATGAAGAAGCTTTCCTCAGATCCACCTGATTCGGGAGGATCTGCCGAAGTAATCTGCCTATCCACCTGATTTGGGATGGATCTGCGGAAAAATTCCGTCTAAAAAAGAGTTATGCCGAAACCGAGAAGTCCGTTTAAGTTGCTTGTTCCTAGCCGAGATTAGGCAGGCAAAGATTGTTGGCTTCGGTGAGCGGCGATTGCTGTCGCAGACGGCAAGCCGTTCGCTTGCTGCTCAATTCAGCCGTTATACATAAGCAATTGCAATAGAATTTTCATAATGACGAGTACCCAACAACGCGCCGCCCTGCAACGCCAAATCTGGCAAATTGCCAATGATGTTCGCGGCTCAGTGGATGGCTGGGATTTCAAGCAATACGTTCTCGGCACGCTGTTTTACCGCTTTATCAGTGAAAACTTTACCAGCTACATTGAGGCTGATGATGACAGCATCCACTACGCCGAGCTGCCCGATCGCCTCATTACTGACGACATCAAAGACGATGCCATTAAGACCAAAGGCTACTTTATCTATCCCAGCCAGTTGTTTGCCACGATCGCGGCCAATGCCAACACTAACGAAAGCCTAAACACCGACCTAGCGGCGATTTTTGCGGCGATCGAAAGCTCTGCCAATGGCTACCCCTCTGAGACAGATATCAAGGGGCTGTTTGCTGACTTTGACACCACCAGCAACCGCCTCGGCAACACGGTTAAAGATAAAAACCTGCGCTTGGCTGCGGTACTAAAAGGTGTGGCAGGGCTGGATTTTGGTGGTTTTGATGCCAGCCATATCGACCTGTTTGGCGATGCCTATGAGTTTTTGATCTCCAACTATGCCGCCAATGCGGGTAAATCGGGGGGCGAGTTTTTTACGCCGCAGCACGTCTCTCGGCTGATTGCCCAACTTGCCATGCACCAGCAAACCAGCGTCAATAAAATTTATGACCCCGCCTGTGGTTCTGGTTCGCTGCTCTTGCAAGCCAAAAAGCACTTTGACGCTCACCTCATTGAAGACGGTTTTTACGGGCAGGAGATTAACCACACGACCTATAACTTGGCGCGGATGAATATGTTTTTGCATAACATCAACTACGACAAGTTCAATATGCAGTTGGGCAATACGCTGACTGACCCGCATTTTGCTGATGAAAAGCCCTTTGATGCGATCGTCTCTAATCCGCCCTATTCGGTGAACTGGATTGGTAGTGATGACCCGACGCTGATTAATGACGATCGCTTTGCGCCTGCTGGTGTTCTCGCGCCCAAATCTAAGGCTGATTTTGCTTTTGTGCTGCATTGCTTGAGCTATTTATCGAGCAAGGGGCGCGCGGCGATCGTGTGCTTCCCCGGTATTTTTTACCGTGGCGGTGCGGAAGCCAAAATCAGAAAGTATCTGGTGGATAACAACTATGTGGAAACGGTGATTGCCCTCGCGCCCAATCTGTTTTTTGGCACTACCATCGCGGTGACGATTTTGGTGCTATCGAAGCACAAGTCTGACTCTGCTACCCAGTTTATTGATGCGAGTGGCTTGTTTAAAAAAGAAACGAACACTAATACCAATTTACTGTGAAGCTGCAC
>JBBSFA010000749.1:0-2668 GCA_038239185.1 Elainellales cyanobacterium
CACTAGCATTTTGGGCAAATGGGCAATTGCAGCCCAATGGTGTGTTTGAGCTGGCAGCTAATTCTTGCTGCCAGCAGGTTGTAGACCAAGGATTGGTTGCCTGCTCCGCAGATGCCCAGCAAGAGTTTCCGACGGCGCAGATCATTGAGGCATTGGCAGCCGAAAGCTATTTGGGGGTGGCGCTACGAGATGCTGAAGGTCGGGCGATCGGCACGCTCTGCATCTTGGATACGCAACCGCTACGAAATTCAACCGAAGCCGAGGCTTTGCTGCGGATTTTTGCTGCCCGTGCTGCTGCCGAATTAGAGCGACAGCGGGCGATCGCCGCCTTGCATCAGCTCAATCAGGAGCTAGAAGCCAGAGTGGCTCAACGGACTCAAGAACTCCAGCAGTCGCAGCTAGAGTTACAACACCAAACTCAGCTATTGCAAACGGTGCTGAATAGCTTGGGAGATGGTGTTGTCGTTGCAGATCAAGACAACAATTTACTGGTCGTTAACCCAGCGGCTCGCCGCATTTTAGGGATAGGTGAGACTGAGAATCCAGCAGACTTGCGAGATCAATATGTCCACTATCTCAGCGATCGGGTCACGCCCTATCTGCCCGCTCAAGTCCCTCTACAGCGGGCGAGACGGGGCGAAGTTGCCGACGATGTGGAAGTGTTTTTGCGTCGATTGGATCTGCCCGATCACCCTGGAGTTTTGCTGGATGTCAGCTTGCGTCCGCTCTGCGATCCGGCTGGCGAAGCGATCGGCGGGGTAATGACCTTCCGCGATATCACCCAACGGCGCGCGATCGAAGATACCTTACGACAGCAAGAAATTGCGCTGCAAGAGAGCGAAGAACAACTGCGGGCAATTTTTGAGAATGTGCCGATCGCGATTAGCTTATCTGACATTGACGACAACTATCGTATTGTGCGGCGCAATGCCGCGCATCGGGAATTGGTGGGCTACAGCGAAGCTGAAATCTTGCAGATAACCGTTGCCGATTATACCCATCCCGATGACTTAGAGGCTGACTTTGCTCAAATGCGGCGAATTCTTGACGGCGAAATTTCTCGCTTCCAGATGCAGAAACGCTATCGCCATCAGACGGGCGAATATATCTGGGTCAAACTTACGGCTGCGCTCATCCGCGATGCAGAAGGAAATCCTCGCTATTCCTTGGGCATGACGGAAGACATTACAGAGGTGAAGCAGCGCGAAGCCGATCGCCAACGTAACGAAGAAGCGCTCCGCAAAAGCGAAACTCGCCTGCGTCGCGTCATCGACTCCAGCATGGTAGGTATTTTCTTTGCGTTCAGCACAGGGGAGATCACCGAAGCTAATCACGGTTTTCTCCAGATGGTGGGCTATACTCCAGAAGATGTGGCGGCTGGACGGCTGCGCTGGGATGAACTGACTCCGCCGGAATATCACGCCGTCAATCGGCTGATTGATCAAGAACTCCTGCTGCATCGAGGTTCCTCCATCCACGAGAAAGAATATTTTCATCAGGATGGCAGCCGCATCCCAGTCTTGCTCGGCGTGACTTTGATTGAAGAGGGTCAAGAAGTCGTGTTCGTGCTCAACATTAGCGATCGCAAGCAAACCGAGCGTCGGCTGCTAGTGGTTCAAGATCAGCTCGTGATTGCCCAAGAACGGCTCCAGCATCTGCTATGTTCTAGTCCTGCCATTATCTACTCGGCAACCCCGGTCGAAGTTCCCCTAATCACCTTCATCAGCACCAATGTTTCGCAAGTCTTAGGCTATGAGGCATCAGAGTGTCTCAGCGCCAATTTTTGGCTGACGCATTTGCATCCTGATGATCTGCTTACCTGCCGTGCCGGACTGGTTCAATTGCTGCAACAGGGCTACGTCGCGATCGAATATCGCCTCCGCCATCAAGATGGCAGCTATCGCTGGCTCTATGATCAGTCTCAGCTAGTGCGCGACGAAACAGGCAACACGCTAGAGCAAATTGGCTCCTGGATCGATATCAGCGAACGCAAGCGCGATGAAGCCGAACGGAAACGCGCTGAAGAGCAACTCCACCAAATTAACCAACGTTTGGCTTTGACCAACGCCGAACTTGCTCACGCGACTCGCCTCAAAGACGAATTTCTTGCCAATATGAGCCATGAGCTACGAACGCCGCTCAACTCGATCATTGGTCTGTCGGAAGTGATGCAAGAAGAAGTGTTTGGCGCTTTAACGGCTAAACAGCGCCAGTTCCTCGAAACCATTCAAAGCAGCGGCAAACACCTGCTAGATTTGATCAACGACATTCTCGACTTGGCAAAGATTGAGGCAGGCATGTTAGAGCTGAACCTCACCGAAACGCCGATTCAAAGCCTTTGCGAAGCCAGCCTGACTCTGATGCGGCAGCAGGCGATTCAAAAAAATATCACGCTGCGATCGGCGCTGCTCGATCCTGCCACTCTCGATCCTGCTCCTTCCCCCGGTGAAGAACTTAGTCTGAGCAACGCTAGTGCGGATATTCTACACGGCACAATCCGGGTCGATGAACGCCGAATTCGCCAAGTTTTGATCAATCTGTTGAGCAACGCCATCAAATTTACCCCTGAAGGCGGCATCGTCACGCTGACCGTTCATTCAACCCAAGAGCCTTCAGACCAAAAATACTTGAGCTTCAGCGTCACCGATACTGGCATTGGCATTGCTCC
>JBBSFA010000750.1:0-2665 GCA_038239185.1 Elainellales cyanobacterium
GGCGATCGGCTCAAGTCTTGCAACCCAGAGGTCAAAGTTTTGCATCCGGGTCCAGTCAATCGGGGCGTAGAGATCAGTTCGGAACTAATGGACGACCCGAAGTTTAGCTTGATCTCACAGCAGGTAACCAGCGGCGTAGCGGTACGGATGGCATTGCTGTATTTGATGGGCAGCGGCAAAGTTTAAAAAAGCATCGGTGAACCTATCAGCTCACCAATGCTTGGAAAAGAAATAAAAATATTCGATTGCGATCGATATCTCTAGCTTTCCCCAGAAGTTGCCGCTTTAGCAGGCTCCTCGGCAGCAGGTTCTTCGGCAGTAGAAGCCTCAGTTGCTTCAGCGATCGGCTCTGATGCTTCTACTACAGCTTCAGGTGGGACTGCTTCAGCAGCGGTTTCCTCGACAGCAGGAGCTTCAGCGATCGGCTCTGGCGCTTCTTCAACTGCTTCAGGGGTGACTGCTTCAGCAGGTTCTTCGACGGCAGGAGTTTCAGCGATCGGCTCTGGCGTTTCAACTACCGCTTCAGCTACAACTTCTTCGGAAGCGGCTGTTTCTTCAACAACAGGTGCTTCAGCTAGGGTTTCTTCAACGGCGGGTTCCTCGATCGGTGCCTTTGGCGGAACTGGCTTTGGTCCCCGCATCAAAGCCATACTCGTCGGTCTTTTTTCTTCTTCGTATCGATTGCCTTGTCCTTTACCTTTTCCTTTGCCGCGATCTCTGTCCCGATCGCCATCTCTACCCCGACTATCCCTACCGCGATCGCCGTCTCTACTGCTGCGCTCGCTATCTCTACTGCCCCTATCTGGTTCGCCGTCTTTACTGCGATCGCGAATTTTAGGCGCTGGCGCTCGGCTGACTGGGGCTGCTTGAGGCGTTTGAACCTCTACGCTGCTTTCCGCCGCAGGTGCTTCTGGCATCTGCTGCCGTTCAGATTTTTTAATTGGACGTTCCACCATAGCCATTGCCTCTTTTCTTGCTTAGCTCAATCGTATCAACACTCGCGTAGCGCGTTTAGGAAATAGAAAACTTCCCGTCAGGATTTCCCCCTGAACGATGATCTCACAAAGCTGTAAAGGTTTTTAACGATTAAAACCCAATCAGCTCAAAAAACTCATCGCCTAGCTCATAGCCTAAGACTTTAGTCATAAACTTGAGCTTGATCCGACTGCCGATCGCCTGCTGCTGCATCCAATCCACCAGCACAAAGATCTTTTGCATCACAAACAGCTCCAGCGCTTCTGGATTATATTGAATGCCATCGGGACTAAACTGATGCGGCACCAGCATCGCCGTGTAGCGAGGCAGCTCCGTTTCCCAGTTCAGCACATACGGCAACCAGGGATAGCGCGCATCTAGCCGCACAAACCACAGCCGAATCTCTGGAATCTCCGAGAGTTCTCTGGGATCAGTGGGATCGCGCGGATAATCAATCTGAAACTGAAGCGCTTGCTCATGGCTGGCGATCGCCTTGTCCCGAATCCAGGGTTGGATCACGGCTTCAGCCGATGCCAGACTTAGAGCGTCGATCGCCTCAGCGCTCAATGGAAGGATAGTTGCCATAAAAACACAGGTGAAAAACTGTAGGGGGAGCCTCAACCGCTCCCCCACCCTAACGTTCGTTGCCTAACTTTCGTCCGGCTCTACTTCATCTTCATCTGGAAGCACGACAGATGCCGCTTCACCCTCGGTTGGGGGAACAACCGTTTCTTCCTCTTCTCCAGGCATCACCACTACTTCGCCTTGCTCATTGGCAGGCAGCGCTAGGACTTCCCCATCGCCGCTAGCCGAAAGCACTAATCCGTCTTCTTCCTCATTCGCAGGCGGCACGATCGCCACCGCTGCGATCGCATCGTCCTCATCCAATCGCTGCACCCTCACCCCAGTTGCCGCGCGAGACTGACAGGAGATCGCGTTGACCTTCTGCCGAATAATCACGCCGCGATTGGTGACAATGATGATTTCGTTGTCTTCGTTGACCACTTGCAATGCCGCGAGGCGATCGTTGGCTTTGCGGAATTTGATCGCGCGTAAGCCCATCCCCGCCCGGTTTTGCAGCCGGAACTGCGAGACGGGAACCCGCTTGCCCAAGCCGCCCATCGTAATCACCAAAGCCCAAGGACCTTGGCTCCGAGCTGCATCCAGTTCTGCTTCGCTGTCTAGGGCATCTGTCTCCGGGTCAGCTTCATCGCTGGTGGCGATCGTTGCCACCACCTGACTCGGCAGAATATCCATGCTGATCAGCTCGTCGCCTTTCCGCAACGACATGGCTCTGACTCCGCGTGTCGGTCTACCCAGCGGGCGCAGTTGCTCTTGGCTTGCCAGGAAGTGAATCGTCATCCCCTGGCGAGTGCCAATCATGACGCTATCTGCCGATCGAGCCAGTCGCACCCAGCGGAGCTGATCGCCTTCTTCCAGGGAGATTGCAATCAGTCCATTGGTGCGGATGTTGCTAAAGGCCGAAAGCGCAGTTTTTTTGATGTAGCCCTTTTGGGTCAGCATCACCAAATATTCGTCGTCCTTGAATTCTGTGACCGGAACCACAGAGGTAATTTTCTCTTCGTGGGAGATCGGCAGCATTTGTACGATCGGCATCCCGCGAGAAGTCCGGGATGCGGTCGGGATTTGGTAGGCTCTCAGGCTGTAGGCAACGCCGCGATCGCTGAAA
>JBBSFA010000751.1:0-2656 GCA_038239185.1 Elainellales cyanobacterium
TCGCGTCCGCCGTTGAAGAAGTAGGTGACATGGGCGTATTTTTCGGTTTCTGCCGTGCGGAACTGCTTGAGTCCGTGCGCCGAAATCACTTCGCCTAGGATGTTGCTGGAGTTTTGCGGCTCAAAGGCGACCAACGTGGGGAACTGGGGATCGTACTGGGTAAAGGTAGCAAAAGTTAGCGGCGTGATCTGGGTGCGCTCGAACCCCGTAAAGTTGGGATCAATAAAGGCTTGGGTAAGCTGACGAGCGCGATCGGGTCGGAAGTTGAAGAAAATGATGCCGTCACCTGCTTCCACGGCTCCGGGTGCGATCCGAGTCGGCAGGACAAACTCATCGTTCACATCAGTATCATAAGATGCCTGTAAGACTTCCAAAGCCGATCGCCCGTCGCCTGTGCCGTCTGTCACCATCAAATCGTAGACCAGCTTGACGCGATCCCAGCGGTGATCGCGATCCATTGCGTAGTAGCGACCGCTTAACGTGGCGATGTGACCGATGCCGAGCTTTTCAATGTAGCTGTTCAGCAGCTTCAATTCCTCTAGTCCCTGAGTCGGTCGGGTATCTCGTCCGTCGGTGATGGCGTGGATGCAAACCTCGCGGATGCCTTGCTCTTTAGCAAGCTCCAGCAGTCCAGCCACATGAGACAGGTGCGAGTGAACGCCGCCCTTAGAGCAGAGTCCAACCAGATGCAATTTCCCGTTGCGCTGCCGTACTGCTTCGCAAGCTTGAAGCAAAGCGCTGTTGCTCAAAATCGTCCCGTCTTCAACCGCATCACTAATGCGGACTAACTCCTGTGGCACAGTTCGCCCTGCGCCAATGTTGAGGTGTCCAACCTCAGAATTGCCCATCTGTCCGTCAGGCAGCCCGACGCTTTTGCCCGATGCCTGAATCAACGTATGGGGGTAAGCAGCCCAAAGGCTAGTCATTACCGGGGTTTTTGAATTGGCGATCGCATTTCCATCTTGGCTATCTCGGTAGCCCCAACCATCCAAAATCACTAGCACCACTGGAGGAATTGCCTGTGCCATGTGAACAGCCCTTCAATTGGAATTTCTCAGCAATAATATCATTCAGACTTTGCGATTGTGTGGTTTTAATCAGGAAGTATCAAGAACCTGCGGTAAACTGTTCAGCTTCCCTTAAACCGAGCTGTAGGATTAGCCTTTTTTCACCGCCTTTTGCTTCTGCTTCTCTTTTTGCTTGTCGCGCTTTGCCGCTTCTTTTGCTGTTTTCGTGGCTTCGATCGCCTCAATCCCAGCGCGATCTTTTTCCTCAGCGACTTTATCAAGATAGTAGTGATAATCGCCTCGATAGAGCCGCAGTTCACCGTCGCGAACTTCCACGATTTTGTTGGCAACCTGGGAGATGAAATAGCGATCGTGCGAGACGACGATCGCCGTGCCGTCATAGGCTTGTAGCGCGCCCTCTAGCATTTCTTTTGCCGGAATATCCAAGTGATTAGTCGGCTCATCCAGCACCATTAAATTAACAGGACGCAATAGCATTTTTGCCAAAGCCAGCCGCGCCTTTTCGCCACCGCTTAAAGCCTCAACTTTCTTGAAAACCGTGTCTTCGCTAAACAAGAATCGACCTAATAATGTCCGCACTTCTTCGTTTTTCCAGTCCGGCATTTCATCGTGAATCGTTTCAAAAACGGTCTTCGAGAGGTCAAGCGCTTCCGCTTGGTTCTGCTCAAAGTATCCAGGGATGACGTTATGATCCCCTAACTTTACGCTGCCTTCCGAGGGGGGTTCCATTCCCATAATCAGCCGCAACAACGTAGATTTGCCGCAGCCATTTGGTCCTAAGAAGGCAATCCGATCGCCGCGTTCGATCAGCAAATCTGCACCCAAAAACAGGATTTTTTCGTTGTAGACGTGCGTCAGATTGTTGATGATCACCACTTCGCGACCGCTGCGAGGTGCGTCGGGGAAGCGAAACCGCAGGGTTTTGACATTGGCGATCGGCGCTTCAATCCGTTCGACCTTTTCTAGCTGCTTCTCGCGGCTTTTTGCCTGGGTGCTGCGGGTGGCGCTGGCGCGGAAGCGATCGACAAAGGTTTGCTGTTTTTCTAGCTCTTTCTGCTGCCGCTCAAAGGCGCTGAGTTGGGCGGTTTGTGACTCTTCTTTCTGGGCTAAATAGGCGCTGTAGTTGCCGAGATAGGTGGTCGAAACGCCCCGCTCGGTTTCAACGACTTGGGTACAGAGGCGATCGAGAAACTCCCGGTCGTGTGAAACGATCACCATCGGGGTTTCAATCTTTTTCAAATATTTTTCTAGCCACTCGATCGTTTCTAGATCCAAGTGGTTGGTCGGCTCGTCCAGCAGCAGCAAATCGGGCGATTGCAGCAAAATCTTGCCTAAGCCCATCCTCATTTGCCAGCCGCCGCTGAAGGAATTGACTAGGCGATCGCCATCGGTGGGATCAAAGCCCATCTCTGGCAAGATTTTCTCAATGCGGGACTCTAAGCCGTAGCCGTCCAAGGCTTCAAACTGGCGATGTAGGCGATCGAGTTTATGGATCAGGCGATCGAGTTCTTCGGGATCAGCCGTTTGCATGTCGTGCTGGACTTGCAGGGTTAATTCGTGGATGCGGTTTGCTTCGGAAAAGGCTCGCCAGAACTCATCGCGGACAATCCGCTGGGGATCGATATCAA
>JBBSFA010000752.1:0-2656 GCA_038239185.1 Elainellales cyanobacterium
TCGGACAAGCGGCAGACGAGTTGTCGTCTTTGTAGTGCTGCTGAGCTTACTGGGTGGATTGACGGTGATCAGCAATTTGGGCTATCAAAAAACGCACCGCCCAGATGTAGTAGCGCAAGATATTCAAAGCCGATCGCAGGGGGATGTCCTGATTGCGATCGCCCACGAAACGCATGGGCAAACCGGGCGGCTGATGGGGGTGGCTTGGCAGTTGTTAAATGCCCCATCTGAAAGCTCAGCGACTCTGAACCCCAGTTTTTTATTGGCGCATCAAACTCAGAGTCAGCGATCGCTTGTTCCAGCCCTCCAAGAGGCAATGATGCAGCTTCCCAGACCGTTGGATCTGTGGATCATTAACTTCCAGCAGGTTCCAGAACCGCCGCTCAACCGATTTTTGGAGCAGCAAAACTGTGATGCTGAAACGAAGAATTTGTACACCGATGGATATCGCTATCGTCTGTATCGCTGTGGGGTGTTGAGTCAGCCCCGACCGGAAAGCCAGCGCGGTATTTAAAGCTAAACGAGAGAGCGATCGCTCTCTCGTTTAGCTGAATCTAAATCATGGGCAGAGGGAGGGTCGAACTCCCATGACCGAAGCCGCCACATTTTGAGTGTGGTGCGTCTACCAATTCCGCCATCCGCCCGTTTTTTCAACTTTACTATTATACTGCATTTTGCTGGTTTGCAGTCTTATTGGCAGGATATTTTTGTTGGAATTATTGCCATAGCCGCCGCTTGGGTTCGCCGTTGAGCCGATCGTGTGTGTCTCGCAGCAGACGCGGAATCTCTAGCTGTTCTGGGCAACGCGGCAGGCAGTCACCGCAGTCGGTGCAGCGATCGCCTTTCTCGCCAGGAAACCAGTGTCCGGCATTGCCAAACATGCGATAGCGATATTGACCATAGGCGGTCATTTCGTGGGCGATCGCCAGGTTTCGCAGTCGTAATATTTCTGGGATGTTAATCTCCTCTGGGCAAGGCAAGCATATGTGGCACTGGCTGCATTGATCAGCTCCCAAAACCTTGGCTTGGCGAGTCGTGAGTTGGGTCAGCGCCTTAGACTCCTCGGCAGTCAGCGCTCGATCGCCTAGAGCCGCTAGCACCGCTAATTCGCTGGGCTGAGCCGCCCCGAAGCTGAGCGTGGTGATCCGTCGATCGCTCAGTAAAAATCGGTAGGTTAGCTCTAGCGGCGTGAAGGGCTGACATTGCTCCACCAATGCGGCAGGCGGCGTATGCAGTAGTCCGCCCTTATCGGCAGGTGAAATAATCAGCACGCCCATATCTTTCTGCTGTGCTAGCTCGATCGCAGGTGCATTGTGCGGATTGAACCAGTAATAGTGGAGATTAACGAACTCAAACTGGTCAGTGGCGATCGCCTGCAAAATGATTTCTAGCGGCGCGTGGGTGGAAAAGCCCACATGCCGAATCTTGCCCTGCGCGATCGCGGCTCGGACTGCCGCCATGCAGCCCTGCGGATCTTCGATCCAAGCGAGATGCTCCCAGGTGTTTAGTCCATGAATTGCGAAGCAGTCTAGGTAATCAGTCCCCAATCGATGCAGTGACTCGTCGATCGATCGTGCCATCGTTGCGGCATCGGGGGTGGGTGGAATTTTGCTGGTCAGGTAAAGTTGCTGCCGTACCAGACCCGATCGCAGAGCGGCGGCAAGGTATAACTCGCTGTTGCCGTAGCCTCGCGCTGTTTCTAAGTGATTGATGCCTAGATCGATCGCTTGGCGGACAGTGGCAATCGCATTCGCTTCGGATGCCAAATACCGCATTGTCCCCAGCGTAAATGCCGAGAGGGACAGATTGGTTTTACCGAAGCGGCGGAGCTGCATAAACGCTTAACGTTAGCTCTCGTCTCGTTTGCTAAACTTGCCGCCTTGCTTAAAATCATCTGGGCGGAGGTTATCAAGGAAGTTGCGGAAAGCTTTGCGTTCGGCTTCGTCGGCATCGCGATCGACTGGCATGGAGGCATCCGCAACCACTTCTTCCATCACCCAGATCGGACTCTTGGTGCGGAGCGCTAGGGCGATCGCGTCGCTGGGGCGAGAGTCTACTTCCCTGCGGTTTTCGCCTTGACGAATTTGCAGAATGGCGTAAAAGGTATTGTCTTGTAAAGAGTGAATCACGATTCTTTCTAGCGTCATATTCCACTCATCCAGAAAATTGACCATGAGGTCATGGGTGAGGGGACGCGGCGGAGCTTGGTTTTCGAGGGCGCTGATGATGGCTCTTGCCTGATCCTGCCCAATGTAAATGGGCAACTGGCGGCGTTCAGTAGCATCCCTCAGCAAAACGATCGGACTGCGGGATACCGCATCCAGGGCAATTCCAGCGACTTTCATCTCAATCATGGCGGAGCCTCTAGAACCCTTCAGAGATAAAAACAAGCGAGATAGAAACCAGCATAACTGAACCAGAGCAAAAGCAGGATGTCCTCTAAATTGTGACGGAACCTGGACAAATTAGGTGAAGCTGGGTCAGTGAATTCACTAATTCATCATCCGATCGTTAAGCTTGAAAGTCAGGACGACTGGGCAGAGTTTAGCGGGGATCACCTAAATTTACTATAGCCTGCGACTCGGTTCATAAGTTTTACTGACGCAAGTTTCACTGACTTCCAGTATGCCCTGAACTTAGAAAAAATCAGCAGTCA
>JBBSFA010000753.1:0-2656 GCA_038239185.1 Elainellales cyanobacterium
AAATGCGCGGACACCCTAAGTTCACCGATGCCGATGGCTATGCGCCCAAAGTCAAAGTGCTAACGCCTGAAGATGTGAAGATTCGCGTCTCTTCTTTGGACTATTACGACATTTTGAGCCTGCTGCCAGAAATGAGCGATCGCCAGCAGTCGATCCTCAGCAAAGCTTTTGATCTGATGCGAAAGCACAAGAAAGGGGATTATCGCTGGGACATCCAGGACTTGATCCGCGCAGTATACGAGGTGGACAGTCAGGAGTCGGAAGATGGCGAAATGAAGATCGGAACTTCGGCTCCGGCGTTGGAGTGGAAGCTGGATAAACTGGCGCGATCGCCTTACTTTCATGCGTTTGAACACCTTGCACCCAAAGATCTGTTTGAGCCGGGACAAGTAACGGTGCTGCAAATGAACGAAGTCAGTCAAGATGAGCAGCAAGTCATCTGTGCCGCCACGCTGCGGCAGGCAAACCATGCCCGCATGAATACGATGAAAGAGTTGATTCAGCCCGGCGATGAGAACTATTTGCCCTATCCAGTATTTATTTTGCTGGAAGAAGCTCATCGATTTGCGCCTGCTCATGAGCCGTCGCGCTGCAAGTCGGTGATTCGGACGATCCTCAGCGAGGGGCGGAAATTTGGCTTGGGGGTGGGGCTGATTACGCAGCGACCGGGCAAGCTGGATTCGGATGTGCTGTCGCAGTGTATGAGTCAGTTCATTATGCGGATTGTCAATCCGGTCGATCAGGAAAGCCTCAAGTATGGCGTGGAAGCAGCGGGGCGAGATTTGCTAAAGGAACTGCCGTCGTTGACGAAAGGGCAGGTGATTATTTCTGGAGCCTGTGTGAATACGCCTGTACTGTGTCAGGTGCGGCAACGGTTGACGGCACATGGCGGCGAAACGCTGAATGCACCGCACCTGTGGCAGCAGTATTTTCAGTCGCATCAGATCGAAGCGCGGAAAATTGAAGAGGCTCCGTTGGTGGGGCGATCGCGTTCTAAAACCTTCCGAGGGGTCAGCATTGACTGATGGATTGATGGATAGACGCGCTAAAATCAACTTACTTTGCACGATTCAGGTGAACGATTGGGTGATGGCTAATCCACTTCAGCGACTAACAAGACTTCCCTGGATTCCTCTTCTGCTGACAGCAGTCCTAACCACTATCTGGGTGTTTGTGGCGGAGTTTTTTCTAGGAATTGGGGTGGAGCGATCGCCCTTAGTGCGAAAAGCGCTGACTCTACTGTTATCGCCACCTTTGGGAACGATTACGGTGCTGGCGATCGCCGCAATGGTCGGGGCGTTAGCCGTTTACCTTTTGGAAATTGTCTTTCCCAACCTGCGGATCAACGCAGGAGTATTGTGGGCGCTAATTCCTTGTTTGTTCTTGGTGATTTTCATCGAAACCCATCTGCCGCTAGCCATTGTTCATCTGGTGACTTTATCCGAAGATCGGCTGATTGGCATCCTCTTGGGGATTTTCGTCAAAGGGCGACCCTACTGGCGGCGGTAATAGGGTTAATCTTCATCCATCACTGCCGATCGATCGAGCAGCAGCAGATCTCGCAGCGAGTTAGTGTCTAGCTCTGTGAGCCAGTTTTCGCCTGCGCCCACGACCTGTTCTGACAGGGCTTTTTTGCTTTCAATTAGCTCATGAATTCGCTCTTCTAGCGTGCCAGTGCAGACAAATTTGTGAACTTGGACGTTGCGAGTTTGCCCGATGCGGAAGACGCGATCGGTGGCTTGGTTTTCGACTGCGGGATTCCACCAGCGATCGAAGTGAAACACATGATTGGCGCGGGTGAGGTTGAGTCCAACGCCGCCTGCTTTCAGCGACAGGATGAAAATGCGGGGAGCCTGGGGGTCATTTTGGAAGCGATCGACCATTTCTTCGCGCTGTTTTTTGGAGCTGCCGCCGTAGAGAAACAGCACCTCGCGACCAAAGCGCTTCTGGAGATAGGCTTGCAGCAGCTTTCCCCACTCGGCAAACTGCGTGAAAATGAGGGAGCGATCGCCTTCAGCCAAAACTTCTTCCAGCATTGCCTCCAAGCGTTGCAGCTTACCTGAAAGCAGCGCGTCTTGAATTTCTGCTTTTTTGCTATTGTCTGCTTCAGGAGTTTTGAACAGAATCGGGTGATTGCAGAGCTGTTTGAGTCGGACGAGCAAAGCCAAGATCATGCCCTTGCGCTGAATGCCATCCGCAGACTCGATCTCGACCAGCGATCGCTCGACTAGCCCCTGGTAGAGTTCGGCTTGCTGGGCAGACAGTCCGCAGAAGACGGTCATCTCTTGCTTTTCAGGCAGATCTTGGATGATGGAGCGATCGGATTTGAGGCGGCGGAGGATGAAGGGCTGCACCAGCGATCGCAGCGTTTTGAGTGAAGCGGTGTCGCCGTAGCGTTCGATCGGGATGGCAAATCGGCGCTGGAAGAAGTTCTTTGGGCCTAGATAGCCAGGGTTAAGAAAGTCCAGGATTGACCAGAGTTCTGCCAAGCGATTTTCGACCGGAGTCCCAGTCAGGGCGATCCGAAAACTTGCCTCAAGCTGACGAACTGATTGAGACTGTTTAGAATCGGCGTTTTTGATGTTTTGCGCCTCATCCAGGACGATGCCCTGCCAGGAAACCGTTTGCAGATCTTTGAGATCGCGGGGGACTAGCG
>JBBSFA010000754.1:0-2654 GCA_038239185.1 Elainellales cyanobacterium
AATCAACCCGTTTCTTATCCGATTTTCACGGTTCGCTGGTTGTCGGTTCATGCGCTAGCTGTCCCCTCTGTTTTCTTCATTGGGGCGATCGCATCTATGCAGTTTATTCATCGCTAGGAGAAGATTGTGCCAATTGAACGGAGTGATAACCCAAATAAGCAAGGCGTCGAACTCAACCGGACTTCTTTGTATCTGGGTTTGCTGTTAGTGTTCGTGCTGGGTATTTTATTCTCCAGCTATTTCTTCAACTAAGAATTTAGGCAGAGAATCCGCTGTGTCTGCTGTTTTGTCTCGCTGTTTGAATTTGTTATTGGGAGGTTAAAAAAAGAATGTTGCAATCTGGCAGAATTCCTCTATGGGTGGTCGGAACGATCGCCGTTACAGGCGTATTGGTTGTCGTAGGACTCTTCTTTTACGGCGCTTACGCGGGTCTAGGTTCTTCGGTTTGATTGATTAATATCAAGTCAATTTGAAAACTCATAAAAGAGCTGCCCATCCGGTTGGATGGGCAGCTCTTTTATGGCTCAGCTCAATCCAGAAGGAAAGAACTTATATGTTGCCAAAGGTTTGAAATACACCAGACTTGAACACTTCATAGAGCAAGTAGGCAAACGCAGCGCCGCCAATGCCGCCAACCAAGAAGCTACCTGCAAATTCGCTCCAACCTTCGGAGGTTTCCAAACTGGCAGGTGTATTCGGCGTGGTCAGGGTTTTGATCGGCTTGTTGGGCTGGGAGCCAGCATACAGCGATAGACAAACGGTGAGAATCACCACTAGAATCACTGCCTCGATCAAACCCACGATGTCATCAACGGGCGTGTTGCGGAACTGGCTAGTATACGCAAAGGGGCCAAACAGCAAATAGCCATGTGCCATGCCAACTTCTAGACCGCGCCGCTGGGGAGACAGGTTTGCCCGATAGGCAGGCAAGTTGTTGATCAGGGCTTTGGTGAAGCCAGAAGAATTGATCGGGGTGGCTAGGTTGCCGACTTGTGGATCGCCACCGTCATGGACGACCTCTTGGCTGGCTCTGGCGGCGATCGGCGCTGGAACGATGTTTGGGAAATCTTTTGTCACGTTAAGTTATCTCCAGAAAGTGCTTATTTAAGGCAAAGCGGATTAAAGACCCGCTGCATCATCACGCTCAATGTAAATGAACAAGAACGCCATCGCGACGGCAGGGAAAACCCAACCGACAATGGGAACGAGGATAGATGGCAAAAATGAAGCTGCCATAGATTTTGGCTCTCCTTTAAGAATGACAAACCTTTCAGCCAACTTTACTGTGAATTGGGGACTGACTTTCTGAGTGCTAAGAAATTTTAACGTTCTGCGCCCAATTCCCGACGCAGCCGATGGATCACTGTGTCAGAATCTACCTGAGTGAGGATTTCTTGCATCACCGTATCGACTCCTTGTTCGCCCCAGGTGCAGCCCTGCTCCAAGTAGAGCTGAGCCGCTTTGCCGACCCGGTAGGAGCCATAGCCCGCCATGCTGGCTTGCGCGATCGCCGTCGTGGAATACATCATCAGTCCAGAGGCACCATCAAAGGCAGTAGCGATCGCGGAGGCGCTTTTGCCAAAGCCCAGCAGCAGACCCGTTCCGGCTTCGCTGAGCAGCAGCCCCCCGGAGCTGAGCAAAATCGATTTCAGCAGCTTTTCGGCTTCGTGTCGGGTCATGGGTAGCCCGTAGAGTTTGGCAAGCGAGCGGATCAAGATCAGGTCGGTGATCGCGCCGCCCAGCAGATCGAGGATGGCAAAGGGATTGACCGCAATCACGATCGCCTTCCATCGGGCAAATTTCCAGATCAGGTCTTCAGCTTCGCTGTGGTAGAGATTGACGGTTTTGCGGGCGATCGAGGCTTCGGTTTGCTTGGCTTGCCGCAGTGCGTTTAAAGCCAGCAGCGATTTGCCTTCGCGGTTAAGGATCTCCAGCAGCTTTTCTTGAAGTTCGTCCACCTGCGACGGCGGCGATTCCCATTCGTGCGTCACCTGTCCGTCTGCCCACTCCACTCGCACCTCGACGGGCGCTGGCTCAGCCGCCACTAAAACGATATCTTCGGGTCTGAGGAAGGGGCGATCGCTCCCCCCACCAAACCGCATCTCTAGCTTGTGGTAAATGCTCTGGCGGTCTTGATTCGGGTAAAGATCGACCTTATTAAAGACCAGAATCATCGGCTTGTGAACGGCTTGCAGCTCCTGCAATGCCTGGTATTCGGTGCGGGTAATATCGCCGGAGATGACGAACAGGATCAAATCTGCTTGGTCTACGATTTCTCGCGCCATTGTTGCCCGCAGTTCACCGCCCACTTCATCTAAGCCGGGGGTGTCGATCAGCTCCACCTGGACTTGTCCTCCCGCAGCTTGTCCTCCCGGAGCCGCCCAGTAGACCGATCGCGGATATTGCGTCACACCGTTCAGCGGTCCCGTTTGCAGAATCTTTTGTCCCAGCAGCGCATTAATCACCGCCGATTTGCCGCGACTGACCAGCCCAAACACTGCTATCCGAACCAGGTAGGTGTTAAGTTTGTCGAGACTGCTGGAAAGTCGATCGAGGTCGGTTTTCATTGCCGCCTGAATTGCGATCGCGTCTGGGTTGCGGCGACGGATGCGAAGCTGATGGGCGTAGCGGTTAATCGTCTGCTTCAGGCTGGT
>JBBSFA010000755.1:0-2645 GCA_038239185.1 Elainellales cyanobacterium
ACCTGCAACCGGGCAATCCTTCGCAAAGCCCACGGTCAGTCCGCAAAACGCAGTTCCCAAGGGAGCGTTGCCGCCCGATCTGATTAGCTCAACCGATCCCAATCAGCGCGTTCGCGTGGTGCAGAGCAATCGCCCTGATCCGTTTGCCCTGATTTCCACGACCCCTTCCGTCCAAATTCCGCCGCCGCCACAAGTCGAGCGGCTACCCGTCCCACCTGCACCGACCTCCAGCCAAGCTTCTGGACAAAACCGCATGACCCCAACCGGGCAGCAGTCCAGTCAACCCGCCAATCCCAAGGGATCGTCGCCATCGACTCGCCGATCGACTCCAACCAAACCTGTTGCACCGCCACCTCCCCAGCCTGAGCTAGCCAAGGCGGTGAAAGTCACAGGGGTTGTGCAGGTCGGCAGTACCCTCTATGCGATCGTCAACGCACCGAATGAGCCAAGCAGTCGCTATGTGCAGGCAGGTCAGAGCCTCTCGAATGGGCAAGTGCGAGTGCGCCGGATTGAAACCGATGGTCTTGAGCCAAAAGTGGTGCTAGAGCAGTTTGGCATCGAAATCGTCAGGGCGGTGGGAGAAGGAGGAGTGCCTGGAGCAACACCTGGCGGAGCACCTGCAACCCCCAGCCCATCGCCAGCGGCAGCACTGCCAGCCGCTGCTTCACAGGGATAGGGTTCTGCCTGTGAGCCTTTGTACCAGTCCAACCCACCCGTTCAGCAATAAAACTTAAAGCGCCAAGCTGACCGATCGCCCTGACAGAGTAGTACGCTGAGAACGATCACAGTTTTATACATCCCTGACAGGCAATTGGGTTTAGACCCTAAGGGTTGGGTTGAGCGATCGATCTCAGCGTTTAGATCTAGAGCAATTTGCCATTACGGGATCGGCTTTATAAGATCTAATTCCTCAAGGAAAACACTCATGGTTTCACGCGGTTCTAAAGTCCGAATCCTCCGGAAAGAATCTTACTGGTTCCAAGACGTAGGAACGGTAGCGTCGATCGACCAAAGCGGCATCAAATACCCCGTAATTGTCCGCTTTGACAAAGTAAACTACGCTGGTGTCAACGCCAATAACTTCTCGATGAGCGAAGTCGTAGAAGTTGCAGCGCCTACCAAAAAATCTGCTGCATCCACAGCAACTTCTGGTGGCAAGCAAACAACGATCCAAGAAAGCACTCGCAAAACGGGTCAAGGTGTCCCCCAAACCACGCCTGACCCAGGCGTTCAACAGCAGACTGCTGATGCTCCGGGCGGCAGTTCTACGGTTGAGGGTGATCCTAATCAGGGAACGGAAGCTCGCTAGAGCTGTCTTTGAACTAAGACATTGAATCTAATCGAAACGAGTTGTGCGTATCCATTGGGTACGCACAATTAGTCTTTAGGGAAATTTTGAACTGTGCCAGAGTTACCAGAAGTCGAAACCGTTCGGCGTGGGTTGAACCAAGTCACTCTCAGCCAGCCAATTTTGGGCGGAGAGGTTCTGCTCGATCGCACGATCGCCTCGCCCACTCCAGCAGAATTTTTGACGGCTTTAGCAGGAGTAGCGATCGCCCAGTGGCAGCGGCGCGGCAAATATCTGCTGGCAGAATTGCAGCGGCAAAAAGAGCCAAGCGGCTATCTGGGGGTTCATCTGCGGATGACAGGGCAGTTGCTTTGGGTGGCGCAGTCTGAGCCGATGCAGAAGCACTGTCGGGTCAGGTTGGTTTTCCCAGACCAGCGAGAGCTGCGGTTTGTCGATCAGCGGACGTTTGGGCAACTGTGGTGGGTTCCGCCTGGAAAGCCGCCTGAAGCGATCGTTTCGGGGCTGGCGCGCTTAGGGGTAGAGCCGTTTTCGGCAGCGTTTTCGGTGGAGTACTTGCAGAATGGGCTACGCGATCGCCAGCGTCCGATCAAAAATGCGTTGCTGGATCAAACGCTAGTGGCAGGCATTGGCAATATTTACGCCGACGAAGCCCTGTTTCTCAGCCGCATCCAGCCGCAAACGCTCTGTGCCAAGCTGACTGCTGAGCAGGTGGAACGGCTGCACGACGCGATCTTAAAGGTGCTGCAAACGGCGATCGATGCCCGTGGCACGACCTTCAGCGATTATCGCGATGTGGCAGGGACAAACGGCAACTATGGCGGCATCGCCTGGGTTTACGATCGCAAAGGGCAAGCCTGTCGCGTTTGCGCGACCCCGATCGAGCGGTTAAAGCTGGCAGGGCGATCGGCGCATTTTTGTCCGACCTGTCAGCCTCGATAGTCACCCGCAAATCAAGACTAACCTGACCTATGAGTGAACAACCCGATCCACAACGCTTTGATCCCAATACCGCTCCCTGCCCCATCTGTGGCGCTCAAACCTTTCGCTGGGGGCGGACTGTGATTGAGGCAAACGATTGGCTGTATTTCCGTCAAGAGGATGGCTTTTGGGGCGATGGGGAGAAACTGACTGCTCGGAAGTGCCTCACCTGCCGGAATGTGCAGCTATTTACTGAGGCGAACCGTTAACGTCGGCGATGAAAATACCAGCGGGTAAACAGCTTCTCTAGTTCTACCCAAACAAACATCAACAAACTAAAGCCGAGGCAAATTCCAACCTCCAGCGGATTCAGGTAATGTGTGCCAAAAAACTGGCGCAGTGGCTCAACGTAGATCAG
>JBBSFA010000756.1:0-2634 GCA_038239185.1 Elainellales cyanobacterium
AGTAGAAACGATCAAGGCAAAAGCCAAATTTGATCCGGCGCGCGTTCTAGAAATCGAAAAAGAAGTCAAGCACGACGTGATCGCCTTCCTGACCAATGTCAACGAACATGTGGGCGAAGCCGGACGCTACATTCACCTTGGCATGACCAGCTCCGATATGCTGGACACTGCTCTGGCGCTTCAGCTTGTCGCCAGCCTGGATTTGATCATGGGCGAACTAGAGCGGCTGAGTCAGGCAATCCGCTATCAGGCACAGCAGCACCGCAACACTGTGATGATTGGGCGATCGCACGGCATCCACGCCGAACCGATTACCTTTGGCTTCAAGCTAGCGGGCTGGCTGGCAGAAGTGTTGCGGCATCGCGATCGCCTCTGCGAAGTCCAGAAGCGGATCGCCGTTGGCAAAGTTTCGGGCGCAGTCGGCACCTACGCCAATATTGATCCGCAAATCGAAGCCCTCACCTGCGAAAATCTGGGACTTCAGCCTGATCCAGCTTCCACCCAAGTTGTCTCGCGCGATCGCCATGCGGAATATGTCCAGGCTTTGGCTTTGCTGACTGCCTCGATCGAACGATTTGCCGTTGAGATCCGCAACCTCCAGCGCACCGATGTTCTGGAAGTCGAAGAGTATTTCTCTAAAGGTCAGAAAGGCTCGTCTGCCATGCCCCACAAGCGCAACCCGATTCGCTCAGAACGGCTGACTGGCATGGCGCGGCTGGTGCGCGGTCACGCGATCGCCGCCCTCGAAAACGTTGCCCTCTGGCACGAGCGCGATATTTCCCACAGCTCCGTCGAGCGCGTCATGTTCCCCGACTGCTGCATCATCACGCATTTTATGCTGGTCGAAGCCACAGATCTAATCAAAACTCTGCTGGTCTATCCAGACAATATGCGGCGCAATATGAACCTCTATGGGGGGGTTGTGTTTAGCCAGCGGGTGCTGCTGACTTTAGTTGAAAAGGGCTTAGGGCGAGAAGAAGCCTATGCGATCGTCCAGTCCAATGCCCACGAAGCTTGGAATACAGACGACGGGGATTTCCATGCGTCGATCGCCGCCGATCCACGAGTCACCGCCCATCTTTCGCCAGAGGAAATTGAACAGTGCTTTGATCCCCAGGCACATTTGAAGAACCTCGATCGCGTCTACCAGCGGCTAAATATTTGAGGTCGTTCAAGAGGCGTTTAAGATTGAGTCAGTTGACCTGGACAGGATACTCAAGATGCCGATCGAACTAAAGGCTGCTTTACTGATTGTGGCTGCACTCTATCAAGCGATCGCAATCTTGATGGAAGATAAGCAACTTCCCCCCGGTCAACTGATTGATGTCGGCAAATGCCGATTGCATCTCTATGTGGCAGGTAAATTGAATGCCGATAAAGGGCTGCCAACGATCGTCTTAGACCACAGCTTGGGCGGTCTGGAAGGATACCTCTTGGTGAACGAGCTGGCGAAGCTGACGCGCGTTTGTATCTATGATCGCGCGGGCTATGGCTGGAGCGATCACAGTCCCCGTCCTCGCACTTGCCATTACATGGTGTCGGAACTGGATACGCTGCTGACGAAAGCGGGGATTGAGCCGCCTTATCTGCTGGTTGGGGACTCCTTTGGCAGCTATAATGTCCGACTGTATGCCGCCCATTATCCCCGCAAGGTGGTTGGGATGGTGCTAACCGATGGATTGCATGAAGCCCTGATGCTGAAGCTGCCGATCGCGCTGCGGGCACTGCAATTCTTCTTCTATGCGGGCTTTCTGATGTCGGTGTTAGGTAGCGCCCTAGGAATTGTGCGGCTCATCAACCTTGTCGGGCTGTTTGAAGTGCTGAAGCCAGAGTTACGATTGGCTTTCCCAGCAGGGCTAAAGGCAATCAAGCGATCGTTCTGCCGTTCCAAGCACTGGTTCACCATGACTCGTGAAATCTATCACCTGGATGCCTGTGGACGGCAGGCGACCCAAGCCGCTGAGTTTGGCGCAATGCCGATCGTCAGCATCAAATCCAGGACGTTTTTTCAACCTTCTCTTTGGACAGCAGTGGTTCCGGTCAAAGCGATCGATCGGCTGCGCGATCAGATGCAGACGGAACTGCTGAAGCTCTCAACCGACTGCACTCAGGTGATCGCGGCCAAAAGCGGTCATTTCGTTTGGGTGGATGAGCCGAACGTGATGCTGGAAGCTGTGAAAGCGGTCTTAGAAAAAATTTAGGAGGGCTATGCACTACTGAGGCATTGTCCGGCGTTTTGCCCTGGCTTCAGCGGATCTATTCTCGATCGTTCTAGGCTCAGCGGTTCTGTTCTCAGTCGCACTATCCTCGGCACTCTCTTTAGTCCCGCTGTTCTCGGTTACGCTATCCTCGACAGCGTTTTCCTCTGATGCCCAGCCGATCACTCGGTTGCGCCCCTGAGCTTTGGCTTGCAGCAGCCGATTGTCAGCGCGTTGCAGCAGGCTGGTTCCCTTGGGATCATCCGTTGGCTTCAGCAGGGCAATTCCGGCGCTGACGGTGACATTTAGATCCAATCCATCGTTAATCGCAAAGGGTTGTTCTCCAATCAGTTGGCAGAGGCGATTGGCAATTGTCACTGTTTCCTCGCGATCGGTGTCGCTGAGAATTACGACAAATTCCTCGCCGCCATAGCGA
>JBBSFA010000757.1:0-2633 GCA_038239185.1 Elainellales cyanobacterium
CCTTATTTGTTGGCATCTTCAAGAATAGCTCTGCATAGTTCAGTCGGTAGAGCCAAGATTTTGAGAAATAATTTAAGTATGACCCCGGCTGGCAAAAGCTATCCAAGGAAGATCGAAAGCTGCTGTTGGAATATGCCAAACTGGCTCCAGGCGAAATTACAGATAGCAAGATCGACTTTGAAAAAGTCACGACTGCCATGAAAGTGTCGATGGCGCTGAAGCTCTCCAAGGGCTGGCCTGGAGAAGTGCTTGAAGCCGCCAAGAATGCTTTTACGGATACTACTTTCCTCGTGACGCTGGTTGGGGTCACCAGTTTTTATATGTACCTTTGGCTGACGCCCGATCCCTCGTTTGTTACAAAGGCAGTGGCAGCAGGCATCACAGCTTATATGTGGTACAACTTTGCGATGGAGGACATCATTGGCACTGCCGAAGCTTGGGTGGAGTTAGAAGCAAATTGTTCAGCCGCCAAAACCGTTCAGGAGCTACAGGTGGCTGGAGACAAATTTGCCAAAAAGGTTGGTGCCGTCGGGTTTGATATTTTGATGCTGCTTGTGATGTGGCGAGTTGGTAAAAAGGTAGGTCCAAAGCTCTCTAAAATTGGCGCTGAGCGAGCGGTTGTGAAGGCAGAAGCACGGGTGAAAAGCGTGGCAGGAGAACCTGGCAGCGGCGTGATTGAAAACATTGGTAACACCAAAGCCGGAGCCATTTTAGAGCAAGCCAAAGCAAATGCCAAAACCAGCAGCGAAACGGTAATTCTAGATGAATTTGCCAAACTGCTGCCAGAATCTGCCAAAGCTGGGTTTGAAAAATATCGTTCTAGTTTGAAGGGAGGAGATAAGACGGTTCTTAAATCCCTAGAAGTCCGTGCTGCAAAAGGAGAAAACCTGAGCAAAGCGATGATTGACTACGGCGTTTCTAAGGAAGCGGGCACAACCATCAGGGCAAGACTGTTGGTTGAACAAGTGAAGCTGGCGCGGGCAGAACTGGTTAAATCCGAGGTACTTAAAGATCCAGCACTGCGCCAAACCGTAATGAAAGAGCGGTTTCAGGCAATTACTGAAATCCTCAAGGCATTGGGAACACTGGAAGATTCTAACGTGAAAGCTGCTTTAGAAAGTCGCAATCTGCAAGCATTGGCAGCAGCCCTAGCGGAGAAAATTCCGTTGAGTGAGACAAGAGGCAGCATCGGAGAAGCCATTCAAAAATGGCAGCTAGAAGCCAAATATCCTGCTAGAAAAGGATATCGGATTCTCACGAATGTTGAAGTTGTGCGAGAAGTCTCTGGCTTCGATCGCATCGCCAAGTGGTCAGATGCAGAGCGTGCGGCAGGTCGGACAGGAGAACCAAAGGGACTATATGAAAAAGACGGCAAGCTCTGGAAGAGTATTACAGAGATTGATGCAGTTGTCGCAGAACCGACCCAGAGCGGCAAATTACGTCCGGTAGAGATCGAACAAGTCAAGAGCGGCGGCGGTACAGAGTCTACTGAAGCAAGCGCAAAGAGCCAAAATCAGAATGCCGTCGGCGGACTCAACGACATTGCTGCCGGAAAACCAGAGGTGCAGATGTATGAACGGGTTGGCAAAAATACCCTGGGCAAGCGGTTAACGGGCAGCTTTGACCTCTCTCAGGTTAGTTCACTCAAGACTTCAGTTCGTCTTCCAGTGGGTAAAGGGTCAGGATTGGCTGAAAGCTTGGGATACAAAGTTGATATTATTACAGAGCTTGCTCGATCGCTGCTGCAAAGCCTACCTCCTAAAAACCACCCTCTATCCCGCCGTTGACTTCCCCCAAACCCGATCGAACGTCAGAAAGCAGCAGACAATAAACCCTCAGGCTGCAAACACCTGCGCGGCAGTCAAACTCAGCTCCGGAAACGCGGCTGAAATAATCCGATCGCCCCTACGAAACTGCTGCACCTGATACTCTCCATCGACCAATTGATCCACTGAAAGCGTCGGCTGTTTAGGAGAACCGATATACCGTCTGCCGCCTAGCCCTAAATAATCCGCAATCCAATATTCCG
Source organism: Elainellales cyanobacterium (assembly GCA_038239185.1). Classification (GTDB taxonomy): domain Bacteria; phylum Cyanobacteriota; class Cyanobacteriia; order Elainellales; family Elainellaceae; genus FACHB-886. The sequence continues at coordinate 2,030 of JBBSFA010000757.1, forward strand.
GAATTCCTAGCGCTTCATAGTCAACCAGTTTATGTCCGTAGTCATCGCGCCAATTTGTACTGACGACTTCAATCACAACTCGAACCGATTTGCCTTGAGTGATCGTCGATCGCTTTTTCCACAGCAGCTCATCTTCTAGAGCTAATTGATCCAACACAATCACATCTGGACTATAGCCAGACTTATCGCTATCCAAGGGTTTGACGATCGCCTGTCGAGGAATAATATAGGGTAGCGAGAGTCGTCTAATCTCTAAAAAGAATTCACCACCCAAAAACCCACCGACCTGCTCATGCGTTCCAGTTGGCTGCATCTCAACAATTACTCCATTCCAAAGTTCATAGCGACCGTAGCCATCTGGATACCAATCCAGAAATTTTTCCAATGTCATCAGTTGAGGCTCTACCAAAACCATCGTTGCTTCTCCTGCGCTGCTGCTTTTCTGATCGAAGTCGACCCTCTTTAGGAATCCCGAAAAAATAACTTAGTCAATTTAGCAATTTTGAGCGATGCTATTCAATAACTGCTCCGAAGTGTTGCCCCATGCCCCAATCTGAAATCGATGAAACGATAGCAATTCTCGCGAAAAAGTACGAGTTCATCA
>JBBSFA010000758.1:0-2631 GCA_038239185.1 Elainellales cyanobacterium
CGCTGTAGCGTTTGGCAAGCTCTACGGCTTCATTGATGGCAACGCGATCGGGGATACCCAGCAGCCAGAACTCAGTCACCGCGATGCGTAGGATATCGCGATCGATCCGCGCCAGTCGGTGCATCTGCCACTCCACCATAGAGTCGCCCAGCAGTTGATCGATCTCGACTCGATTTGCCTGCACGTTGGTCAACAGCTCCATCACGTAAGCCCGGACTTCTTTTTGGTTGGCAAGCTGAATAAATTCCGGCATTTCGACCGCCGCGCCCAGCCGATTGATCGCAATCTGCGTCAGCTCCAGCGCTTCTTTCACCATTGCCCTAGCGCTTTGCAAATCCGTGGTTCGAGTTTCACTGCTCAGCAGACGCTCGTTGCCCCGACTGACTTCCGCAGAAGCCGTTTCCAGGGTTTCTTGCAGCTCAGTGGTCAAAGTCCGCACTGCGGCTAGCAAGACATCCTGAAGCTGCTGAGCTTGCAGTTTTTCAGGCTTAGTCGGCAACTGCGACAGACTAAGGAGGGCGAGTTCACGAGAGATACGACGGGCTTGCATGGGCAGTCAGAGAAGGGATAGAGAGCAGGAATCACCGCAGCGGTAGCCTGATGCGGATGAGCTGGTAGATTTCGTCTTGGGCGAGGGAGCGATAGCGGTAGAGATCTGGATTGAGCAGTCCCGCTTCTTTAAGTTTAGAGATACGCCCCAGTACCAGGATAGACGGTGGAGTTGGGCTTTGACTGGCGAGTTTTTTTAAGCGGCGGGACACTTGTTCTAACTCTTCCTGATAAACGATCGATCGCTGCGTGTAAAAAACCAGGCTCGGCTTCTCAAAGCCAATCATCATCGTCGGTTCGTTGGGCTGCTGGGTCTGGACGATCGCCGCTGCCATTTGACGCAGCGGCAACTGGCGCTGAGTATCCATCAGCAGCGTCGCAGGCATCAGGGCAAACAGAATAAAGGCGGTAAAGCCAACCAAATTGACGCTCCACAGCCAGCCGCCTTGCCGACGCAGCAATAGCCCGATCGCCACAATTGCCGCGATCGCCCAGATCAGCGCCGCTGCCGTTAGAATCCCAGACTGCACCAGCAGCTCTCGAAAGTCCGGCATTTCGGGGTCTTTGCCCATCCATTGGGTACAGATCGGCATTGCAATTGCCAACCCGATTAGCAGAATGACGTTTGCCCAATGGCTGACTTGAACCGCCGGACTGTGGCGCGATCGAGTCAATTGGTCACTCCAAAATAGCGCTGTCAGAATGGCGGCAGCAGGCAACAGTGGAATCGTGTAGCTAGGCAGCTTAGTGACAGCGATCGTGAAAAACCCAAAGATCACGACGAACCAGACCAGCGCAAATAAGCCTAACTGCGCCGAGCGCGGTGAGTCCTGCCACGATCGCCGCTGCCAAAAACGGAGCCGAGCGAGCGCGATCGGCAGGTGAATTGACCAGGGCGCAAAGCTAATCGGCACGACAAGAAAGTAGAAAAACCAGGGAGCCGAATGATGGTTCACCACCTGGGTAAATCGATCGAAGTTGTGATAGCCAAAGAAGGCATCAATATATGCCTCGCCGTTTGCCTGAATCACCAGCACAAACCAGGGGATGGCGATCGCCAAAAACAGCAGTCCGCCTTTGAGGATCTGAATCTCTCGCAGCACGGCTTTCAGGTTGCCGACATACAGCAAAAACACGAGAATGATCAATCCTGGCAGCACAATGCCCACGGGCCCTTTGGTCAGGACGGCTAGCCCGCCAAAAATCCAAAACGCCAGATACCAGCGCCCCTGATTTTTCGGCTGGTCGGGCTGAGCATAACCCATGAAAAACGCTAGCAAAGCCGAACCCATGCAGCCACTCAGCAGCATATCGGAAACTCCGGTGCGTCCCCAAACGATCGTCTGTGGGTTCAGCCCAATCAACGCCGACCCGATCAACGCCGCCAGCCATCTCGTAGCGTCAGGCTTCGGAGCCGCTGCCGGACTGGAAAAGCCAAATTGCTTCAGCACATAGAAGCCAAAGCCGACCAAAACAGTTCCCGCGATCGCCGATGGAAATCGGGCTGCCCATTCGTTCACCCCGATCGTTTTGTAGGCGATCGCCATAATCCAGTAAACTAGCGGCGGCTTGTCGAAGCGAGTCACGCCGTCGAAGTAGGGGGTGATCCAGTCGCCCGTCACAGTCATTTGGCGGGCAGCTTCGGCAAACAGCGGCTCGGTTTCATCCACCAGCCCGATGCTGCCCAAGTGCCACCAGAATGCAATCAAACTGACCAAGCCAATCCAGCCGATCGCCAGTGCCCAGGCAAGGCGGGGCTGTTTTTCTAGTGTTGCCAATCCAGTGTTGAGCCAGTCTCTATTCAGCGTCATGCAAGTTGCGTCATAGCCCGATCGCAGTGGGGATAATCCTATCCAGACCTTACTTTAGCTGGAAAGTTGCGCGATCGGGTTCTGGGGTTTGTGAAAGGCTTGTCGATCGGTTTCGCTCAGTCCGATAAGTACCCGCAAGGGTAGTATAGATTCTGACTCTAATTAATTGTGTGTTTTGAATTTACCCCCACCTCTACCCTTCATGGAAGAGGCAATCAAACAATTGCGGAGCCAGTTTGAGTGGTAGTAAAACCCATTGAGCACCTCAAAC
>JBBSFA010000759.1:0-2625 GCA_038239185.1 Elainellales cyanobacterium
AAAACGGGTGTGATCGAAGGGTTCAGGATGACGGACGGTAGCGGCATTGGCGTAGTCGTAAAATTCGACAACAAATACTCTACCTGGTTTTTTGAAGACGAGATCGAGCCTTCTAATTAGGTCATCTAAAGTAGGTCATCCTTATGGCTACGCCTATATCGCGCCTATATCGCTAAGATCGTGCTGGCATCTCACGGTGTCCGGCACGATCATTAAGTCTGGGACGATCGCCCCAGGCAGAACTTTAAGGCAGGAATTCTCAGCATGGCGCAAGTATTGACGTTTTTGGGCAAAGGTGGGATAGGTCGCACCACACTGGCGATCGCAGTTGCCAGATCGATCGCGGCACAGGGCAAGCAAGTCCTGCTGATCGGACAAGATCCTAGCCCCGCTTGGACGCTTCAAGTCGGGTTGTCCAATCCCACGGCATCTCCCAGCCCCCTAGATGCGCCTAATTTACAAGCCGTGCAGCTCCAAACTACGGCGCTGTTAGAACAGAGCTGGGAAGATCTGAAAAAACAGGAAGCTCAATATTTGCGAACCCCTTTCTTTAAGGCAGTCTACGGGCAAGAGCTGGGCGTTTTGCCGGGAATGGATGCGGCTCTAGCGCTAAACAGCATCCGCGAATATGATGCCAGCGGCAAATATGACGCGATCATCTATGACGGCACAGGCGATCTATCAACGCTACGAATGCTGGGCGCTCCAGAGACGTTTAGCTGGTACATGCGTCGCTTTCGCCAAGTGTTTGCAGATTCGGATTTGGGCAAAACTATCTCTCCGTTCCTCCAGCCGATCGCCGCTGCCGTCCTCAATACAGGCTGGTCAGGCGGAGATGTGTTTAATCAGCCTGCTGCCAATCAAGCCAGCGATTTACTGGAACAAGGTAAAGCCGCAGTTGCCGATCCCAATCGCGTTGCCGCCTATCTAGTCACTACCGCTAGCCCTGAAGCGATCGCCACTGCCAAATACCTTTGGGGCAGCGCTCAGCAAATCGGACTGACGATCGCTGGGGTACTAGCAAACCAAACAGACATAGCAACGCTGCAAAGCGAATTCGCCCCGCTGCCTATCAGCGCCATGCCCACGAAAACGGGCGACGACTGGCAGTCTTTGGTTCAAGCAGTTCCCGATTTGACTCAGGCAAGCCGCTCGCCGCAGCCGATCGCGATCGACGTAACAGGGCGCAAAGTCTCTCTATTTTTGCCTGGATTCGATAAGAAGCAGGTAAAGCTCACACAGTCTGGTCCAGAGGTAACGGTAGAGGCAGGCGATCAGCGCCGCAATATCCTACTGCCGCCCTCGCTGCGCGGTCAGCCTGTCACAGGGGCAAAGTTCCAGGATAGCTATTTGATTATTTCGTTCTGAACGAAATAGCGGCAATGACTCAAATCCCCTTCGATCAGCTAGCGAAAGAATTTCTGCAAGAGCTGCTGACTCCGCTAGGGCAAGTGGAGCGCAGCTTTGAAGTGCCGGGTGAGCCTAAGTTTGTCGATGTCTGGTTTCAACCCACGGCATCGCCCGCCCGAAGCTCAGAACCTTTAACTTTGCTGGAGCGCATCACAACTACGCCTTGTTCCTTTGAGCCGTTCCGCAACCCACCCACTCGGCAAGAGCTGCGCCGATGTCTGCTCAAGCTGCTGTGGGTGCAGGAGTCTGAACTGCGGAAGGACGGTGACATCCCTGAAGCCCAATTGCCGATGCTGTGGATTCTCGCGAGTTCGGTGTCGAAACCTGTTCTGGAAGAGGCTAAAGCAGAAGAGCATCAAGATTGGCTCCCTGGCATTTACTTTTGCGGCAATCTGTTCAAAACGGCGATCGTCTCAATCCAGCAATTGCCCGAAATCGAAGAAACCTTATGGCTGAGAATTCTGGGACGCGACGCGACTCAAGCACAGGCGATCGCAGAAGTTTTGGCATTGCCCGCAGCCAATCCACAGCGGCGTAGAATCTTGCAAATGTTGACCAATTGGAAAGTTAGAATTGAAATCACAGAGTCCTTAGAGTCAGAGGATGAAACATTGCTTATGGCGTTATCACAAGCTTATTTAGATTGGGAAAAAGCAACCGAGCAACGGGGCGAGCAACGGGGCGAGCAACGGGGCGAGCAACGGGGCAGGCAACTGGGTGAACGCAAGGTCGTAGAAGCGCTGCTGAAAACCCGATTTGGTGAACTAGATGAGGCGCTTGCTGCGATCGTCCCTCAGATTCTATCTTTGCCCACCGAGGACTATACGGTCTTGATTTTGCAACTCTCGCGTCAGGAATTGCTAGAGCGATTTGCTCGAAGCATTGAACCCAGAATCCCATAGAAAAGCGCTGCGATCGCTTGACGATCGCAGAACAACTATCCACTTCATCTAGCCTGCGAGTCCGATAAAACTAGATCGTCATGATATCTGCTTCTTTTTCTGTTAGAAGCTGATCGATCTTGGTGATGTATTTATCCGTCAGCTTTTGAATGCTGTCTTGCAGATCGCGAGCTTCATCTTCGGGGATTTCGCTAGATTTCTCCTGCTTTCGCACCGCATCAACGGCATCGCGCCGGATATTACGAATCGAGACTTTGCCTTCCTCAGCGTATTTGGCAGCCGTTTTGACCAACTCCTTCCGTCGATCGCTGGT
>JBBSFA010000760.1:0-2622 GCA_038239185.1 Elainellales cyanobacterium
GAGTGGCGCACTACATCTTGCGTCTAGAGGATGCTTTTCAGGAGATTTTACGCAATCCTTAGAGTTGTCTCGGAATCAAAGAGATGAATTTTGTCTACTGCGATCGAGAGCCACAAAGTTTCCCCCAGGCTGATTGGGCGATCGGGTTCGATCTGGACTTGCAGCGGTTGGCTTTGAGAAAAGCGGGATTCGGTGGGGTTCGCCTCAGGTTCAGTCAAGCGCACCGTTAAATAGGTTTGGCTGCCCAACGCTTCGATCCGATCGACTGTGACCGAAATATTTTTGGGGGCAGGCAAGCTGACGCTGAGATGCTCTGGGCGGATGCCTAAAGTCAGCGATCGCCCATCATAGGGCTTCAGGGCGCCTTCCCAGCTTTCTGGCAAAGTCAGCCGAAACTGTGGATGCTGAATCAGCAGCGGCGCTTTCACCTGAACAGACAAAAAGTTCATCGGTGGCGACCCAATGAACTCCGCCACAAATCGGTTGGCGGGTCGGCCGTAAAGCTCCAGCGGCGCGGCAATCTGCTGAATTTGCCCCGCGTTCATTACGGCGATTCGATCGCCCATTGTCATGGCTTCTGTCTGATCGTGCGTTACATAAATGGTGGTGATGCCTAGCGTTCGCTGCAAGTTGACAATCTGGGTGCGGGTTTCGTTTCGCAGCTTGGCATCCAGATTGGACAGCGGCTCATCCATTAAAAAGACTTGGGGATTGCGCGCCATTGCCCGCCCTAAGGCGACTCGCTGCTTTTGTCCGCCGGAGAGCTGTTTGGGCAGGCGATCGATCAGGTGATCGATCTGAAGCATCTGGGCGACTGCTGCGACTCGTCGGGCGATCGCTTTTTCCTCGGTTGACCAATACTGTAATCCGCGCGGCAAAGGGCGGGTTAGCGCGACGAGCGATCGGCTTGCCCAAGGGGGCGCGGAGGGACGCGATCGTTTGCTTGGTGCTTCGTCTATTGGAGCGGCTTGCACTGCGTCTGCGCGTCGTAGCCCAAATGCCAGATTGTCATACACCGTCATGTGAGGGTAGAGCGCATAGCTCTGGAACACCATGGCAATATCGCGCTGTTTGGGCGGCAGGTCGTTGACGAGGCGATCGCCTACCCAAATGCTGCCGCCTGTGACTGTTTCTAGTCCGGCAATCATTCGCAACAGGGTACTTTTGCCGCAGCCGGAAGGACCAACCAGCACCATGAATTCGCCATCTGCGATCGACAAGTAGATCCGGCGAAGCACGCTGGCATCAGTGGCGATCGAGTCTGTTGGATCGGCGGCAATCCCTTCGTCTGCGGGACGAGCGACTTTGCCGCCTTGCCGACGGGGAAAGCTTTTATAGACGTTTTCAAGGACAACCTGCGCCACGATGAATTCTAAGTTAATAGGTACGTGAGGGACTGTTGCCTATTCTCCCTTAGAATCGCAAATTTGATGAAACACGCGATGTTCGACTTTCAATCCGTCTTTCGTTTCAAAGTCTCCTAGAATTGGGCAAAGCAAGCTCTAAGAAAAAAGCTACCGTGAAAGTAGATCCTCCTCTGATCGAATTTCTCTGTTCCAACCCCAAATCCTATGCAGACTGTTCAAATCCAACTTCCCGACACCGTTTTCTCGGCTCTCCGCAAAGCGCCTGAAGAGTTTGTTCAAGAGATGCAAGTTGCGGCGGCTGTCAAATGGTATGAACTGGGCGAAGTCTCCCAGGGCAAAGCGGCTGAAGTTGCTGGGTTGTCCCGCTCAGACTTTATCAGCGCCCTCTGCCGATACAAAGTTTCCGTGCTGCAATACACCCCTGAAGACCTGACTCAGGAGTTAGGCGATTTCTAGAAAACAAGGTATCTGTAGGGGGCAGGTTTCGCAGTAAATGTCTGACGAGTCGATTGATTTTGGCTAAACCTGCCCTTACCCCCAACGGTATCTTTTCTCTCGGAAATTTCGTTAGCTTGCTAAAACAACAAGCAGGGGAGGAAAAATAAAACCAGAATTGGCGCGATCGATTTAGTTGCAGTCTGTCCCACCTGCCGATCGTGTGCCGCCTAACAGCGTTTGGACAATGACGCAGCGCTTTGAGCCTGTATTGGGTGGCACAGTGACAGTCACTATCAGCCCTGTGTTCTCATCAATATCTGGAGCTGCGATGTTGCCGTTGGAATCAAACTTGATTTGAGTGATATCAACTCCCCCATTTTTTGCCTGTAGGGTGATGCTGCCTGGATCTACCTGATCGTTGCCGATTCGCTGTGTGACTCCTAGAGCGTTAATGGTCGGTGGGCTGGCTGCTGGGTTAAAAGTGACGATTTGCTCTACTTTGCTGCTGCGGGCTTGGGCTTGGGCTTGGCGGATGACTTGGGCGACTTGATCTCTGGCAGCATTGGCTCGGCGGCTGTTCATGAAAGCTAGCCAGCCCGGAGCGGCGATCGCGGATATGATGCCGACGATCACCATCACCACAATCATCTCGACTAGGGTGTATCCAGCAGCGGCTTGTTTAGAGGGGGTTTGTTTCACAGAAAACTGAGGCATGACGGGCGACTCCGCAGAGTTGAAAAGGCAGAACTCGGGATTTAATCGGGGGGGCGTCTAGTCAGAACACCTCGGCTCAACACTCTCGTCTCTAGGGCTGACA
>JBBSFA010000761.1:0-2622 GCA_038239185.1 Elainellales cyanobacterium
GATTAATTTCTTGACTTAAAGCAGCAATTCGATCGCTCGTAGCTGGGTGCGTACTCAGAAACGTTGGAACCGAGCCTTGATTCAACAGCTTCTTCATAAAAGCCACCATCGCGCTAGGTGCATATCCCGCTTTTTTGATCGTCGCTAAGCCTTTTTGGTCGGCTTCAAGCTCATGTTGACGACTGTTGGGTCGGTTGATCGCTAACTCAACGCCAATATTGACTGCGGTGTTGCGATCGACTCCGGCAGCACTTGCCAATCCGCCCTGCAATGCCTGCTGCCGCATCTGTTCAACGGCATGACGCGCGGCAATATGCCCCATCTCATGTCCCAAAACGCTGGCAAGCTGGGCTTCATTATCCGCCGTTTTCAGCAAACCCGTTGTGACATAGACATAGCCGCCCATCGTTGCGAAGGCGTTTATGTCTTTTTGGTCTACCACCTGAAAAACATAAGGAATATTCGGGCGATCGCTGTAGGGCACTAGCTTCTGTCCCACCTGATTGACGTAGTTATCAACGGTGCGATCGGTATATAGCTTGAGCTGCTGGTGGACAAGCTGCTCGTTGATGCGCGATCCAAGCGCTACCTCTTGAGCATCAGACATTTTAGAAAGCTGAACGAGTTGGATTCCTCGGAACAACAAATCCATCAGCGGCAAAGCAGGCGACGATTTGGGCGTACCTACTACCAAGCCTACTGCCATCAGCAGCGATAGGAATCCATAAAACCAGCGACGACGAATGCGGATAGAGACGCTAGCCAGGAAGTTGATCATATGAAGTATAAGTGCAATGGAGAAAGCTACAGAATCCCTTTATCTAAGACGACGATCGCCCCTCAACTGTTCCACGAGGGTGATACTGACTATTTTAGGATGTCTGCGGCGATCGCATCCTGGATTTGCTCTAGCAGGTTTTTGGAGGGTGGGGTCAAGTTGTACAATCTCTCCCATGTATGACGACACCTGCCGATTCCTCGCCGAAAACTTCTCAGCCGATTTTGCGAGTTGGCTGCTGGGAGAGCCTGTCACCATGACAGAATTAAAACCTTCTGAACTCTCTCTTGAACCAATTCGAGCCGATGCGATGATTCTGCTCCAATCCGATGAATCTATCCTTCATCTAGAGTTCCAAACGCTTCCGAAGAAGAAAATCCCATTTCGGATGTTGGATTATCGCGTTCGCGGGCATCGACGCTATGAAGACAAGTTCATGCAGCAAGTGGTGATCTACCTAAAGCCCACTGCTTCTGAACTTGCCTATCAGACTAGCTTTACCTTAGAAAATACCCGTCATGATTTTCAGGTAATTCGGCTTTGGGAGCAACCTGCATCACTATTTCTTCAGTATTCTGGACTACTGCCCTTCGCGGCACTTGGACAAAGTTCAGATCCAGCAGAAATATTGCGTCAAGCGACTCAAATTGTGGATCGGATTGAAGAACCAGTGACGCAAGCGAATCTGATGGCAGCCTCGGCAATTCTAGCTGGGTTACGATTAGAGGAGGACGTAATTTATCAGTTAGTGCGGAGGGACATCATGCAAGAATCTGTGATTTACCGTTCGATCCAGGAAGAAACAGAAGCGAGAGCGAAACGCTCGATCGCACGCAATCTTCTACAAGGGGGCGTGACCACTAACCTTATTGCCTCTGCAACAGGGCTATCGATCGAAGAAGTTCAGCAACTTCAACAGCAAATGAATGAGTCTACACAAAGCGAAGCCTGAGCCGATCGCATCTAGGTAAAATGGAAAGTGAGCTTGGACTCGCGCAGCTAGAGGTAAGCCCAAAATGGTACAAATACCATCTAAAGCCTTGACGTTGGGGGAGTTTCTGGAATTGCCAGAGACAAAACCAGCGAGTGAATATATTGAGGGTCAAATTGTCCAGAAGCCGATGCCACAAGGGAAACATAGTGCAATTCAGGGAGAGTTTGTACCTGCCATCAATTGCGTCGTTAAACCGAAGCGCATTGCTCGTGCATTTCCCGAATTGCGCTGTACTTTTGGCGATCGCTCCATTGTTCCTGACATTGTAGTTTTTGTGTGGAGCCGGATTCCTCGCGATGAAAACGGGGAAGTTTCTCATACATTTTCCGCTGCTCCAGACTGGGCGATCGAAATCCTCTCTCCAGCCCAAAGCCAAACGAGAGTTACAAAAAATATTCTTCATTGCCTAAAAGATGGAACTCAAATGGGTTGGCTGATCGACCCAGATGAGCGAACCGTGTTTGTTTATCGATCTAGACAAGAAACCGAAGTGTTTGATGAGCCAGATCAGGTTCTTCCTATGCCGCCGTTTGCAAGTGAGCTAGCCTTGACGGTCAAAGATCTGTTTGCTTGGTTGCTGGAGTGAGAGTCTTAGAATGTCTGAAGCGATCGAACAGCAGTTTTTTGGAGAGTGGGGCGATCGTTATTTATATTATTTTTTCTGGTTCTAATCCACTTTGTGTTTTTGTAAACAAGCAGTGCAGCTAGCTTTCAAGTTCTCTAAGATCAAGAATAGATCAATCTTGGAGGACAACTTCCATGAGCGATCGAGCTAAGCGGAAGACTGCGGGAGATAAAACCATTTGCCTGCCGATTGCGGAAGGCGAAGCCTATGAAGCGTTGGTCAAAA
>JBBSFA010000762.1:0-2619 GCA_038239185.1 Elainellales cyanobacterium
AGGAGTTTCAAAAAAGACGACGCTGTCGATCGGCTGCATTGCCACCATTTGAAACAGAATATGTGTGACTGGAACTGCCCCTGCTACAACTTGGGGATCTTTTGTCGCAAAAGGCCCAGCAGCAGCATCATTTAGCGTTGGATAAGCGTAGATTACAGTTTTTTCTAACGCTGGTTGAGTCCGGTGACTGAGTGTTGTGATCACCCAGCTCTGGTTTGCAGACTGCAAGATGTAGTACTGCGAATGCTGAAGCTGCCCCGCCAGAGACTTGAGGACAGGCGCGATCGCCTGGATCACTTTTGGGGTTGTGCCATCTTGAGGAGCATTATCAATTAAAACTTGAATTTGTTGGTTCAAATCCATATCTCTCTGCAACAAATGGATGATAAGTATCGCTTTTGCCCTCTCCAGTCTAAGCTACGCTCTCTTGAGAGCGGATGCAATTGCTGTAGCGATCGCCTTTTCAGCCAACAAGTAATCATTTATACTAAAACCCTGAAAACCGTAGGAATCCGTATATTGATTGTGAACTTTTAGTGAATAGAGATGTAGAAAGACGCAGACTTTTGCCAGATGGGGGTTAAGACCCAGGCGATCGTAAAATCAGTGTGTTAGGTTTGTACGGCAATGACACCATCAGGGAGATCAGGTTGAGCGTGGAGGCGATTCTTCAGCTGATATTCAGCGAGCTAAAGCAGTCCACTCAAGCTTCTGAGCAGAATTGTCGGGATATTGCGGCTCGTTTAACCGGAGAAGTAGCCCGTATCTGTTCTGAAAGTAAGCGGATTCAAGATTCGGGTGAAGTCGGAACCTGGTCAATGACTTTGGCCCGTCACCGTCTGAAGCAATGTCTGAAATACTATCAATTGGGTTCTCATCGGGGTCGAGTTGAGCTGCACAGCACTTTGAGTGCGGTGATCTATCGCTACATCACTCCTCCTCAGGTGCAATCGAGCTATCAGGCTCGTCTAACCTTAATTGAAGATTTCCTTCAAGGCTTTTACATTGAGGCACTCAATGCTTTTCGGCGAGAAAACCAGTTACCTGCTAGCTACTGCCCCCGTACTCTGCTGGAACTGGCAGAATACATGGCATTTACTGAACGTTATGGAAAGCGGCGAATTCCGCTGCCAGGTCGTCGGAGCCAGCAGCTAATCATTCTCAGAGCCCAGACATTTTCGCTCCAGCAGCCGCCAGAAACTTCGGTTGATATTGAGCAGGCAGCAGAAGGGGCAGGGGGCGAATCAGACTATGGCTGGAATACTGCTCCAGTCCAGCAGGTGCGAGAGCAAATGGTTTCTCAAGAGCCAGAAGCAGGGGAAGATACGCTCCGTCAAACCGTCATTGACGAACTGATGAACTATCTTGAAGAGCGGCAACAGTCAGACTGTGCCGACTATTTTGCGCTGCGGCTGCGAGACCTGCCTGCCAATGAGATCGAGGCGATTTTGGGCTTGACTCCCCGCCAGCGAGACTATTTGCAGCAGCGATTTAAATATCACCTAATTCGATTTGCGCTATCTCACCATTGGGAGCTGGTACATCAGTGGTTAGAAGCTGATCTAGGGCGAAATTTTGGTCTAACGCCTCAACAGTGGCAGCGTTTACAAAATCAGCTAACTTCTCAACAATCTCTTTTGCTCTCGCTCAAGCAAAAAGGGTTGACAGATGCGGCGATCGCCCCCACTTTGGGCTGTTCGGTGATCCAGGTGCAAAAACAATGGTCAAAGTTACTTGAACAAGCTTGGGAAATTCGCAACAATTTAATATCCGGAGCAGGGGTAATCAGTGATGAATAGTGATTCAGAAGCCATTGAAGATTTTCTGGCTTGGCTGTTAGAGGGTTCCACCCCGACTGTTTCAGCGCCATCAGGGGATTCCAGTCAAGAAACTGATTTAGACGAGTTCGGGGCAGGGGAGCCATCACTCAATCACTTAGATCCACTCGATTCTGAGGAAGTGGGCAATTTGCCGATTTTTCTCTATGAGTCGAACGGCTTTTCCAATGGGGAAAGCTTCCCTTTTGAATTTGGAGATAAACCTGCTGTGCAAGACCGTTTTCATACTTTGTTAAAGCGTCGGCTCCGCAATGAGATCGAACGCAATCCGCCTCGGTTTCCCTGGGAAACCGAGGTTTACCAGTATGAGTCAGAAGTATCAGATGCTGTGGCCTCAGAATTGATCCCGACTGGGTTTTGGGCGGCGCAGTTTCAAAACTTTGACTTACCGATTGCTCTGCCAGAAGCTGTGCTGACCAGTTTGTTTGAGCGGTGTCAGGCGATCGTCCAGTCTTCTCTCAAGGAGGGCGCAAGGCTGGTTCAAGTCGTCGATTCGCTCTTTCCAGGGCAGTCACAGGCTTTAAACAACATGGCTGGACTGGTCCTGGCTTCACCCAGTCGATCTGGAACGCTGGCTTTATCGCAGCAGTCCACCGCTGGGTTTCCTGAACAATACGAAACTGCGACTTCGGTGCAGCAGATGGTGCTGTCTTTACTAGCGGCCCGTGAAATCATGGATTCTCTGACGCTAGATGTGTCGGCTGATCAGCCCCATTCCGAGCGCCAGTGGCTAACATCAGCGGGAGAACTAATCCTGACGGCAGACTACCATCCGCAAGGG